>DASYJV010000149.1:0-7315 GCA_035996105.1 Candidatus Limnocylindrales bacterium
GACTTGCCGGTGAATTCGCGGTACTCGCTCATGTCAGCGTCGTCTCCCTCGTCGGCCCTGACGGCCCCGCTCGCGGGGGCGGATCGTCGAAGCGGCCGTGGTCTTCTTGTCGGCGTCGGTCAGGATGGCCGCACGCTTGCCGGGCTCTGGTGGAGGTGGCATCGACACCGGGAATCGCGGGGTGTGATCCGTCGCGAACCGCGGCGTCCAGCCGAACAATGGGAACATCCCGCCCCAGCCGACGATGAGGTACTGCTGGATGATCGAGAAGATCGTGGCGGTGATCCAGTAGATGAACAGGCCGGCCGGCAGGAAGCCGCCATAGGCCACGGAGATCAGCGGCAGGAACAGCATCGTCTGGCGCTGGATCTTGGTGTTGGGATCGTCGTCCTCGGGCTTGGTCCGCGGCAGCATCATCCGGGACTGGACGAGCTGCAGCGCGGCCGAAGCGATGGCGAGGATGCTCAGGCCGAGCACGATCCCCGTGCCCGGGATGCCGAGGTTGAGGAACGTCGACGGCTTGCTCACGTCGATCCCCCCGAAGAACGGGAGGACGGTATCGATGCACGGCCGCGTGGCGTCGACGACGCCGTTGATGATGTTGGTGCACTGCAGCGGCACGACCTGCTGGCCGAAGATCGTCAGCATCGCGGTCGGGTTCTGGTTCGTCAGTCCGTTCTGGATGACCGAATACATGATGAACAGGAGCGGCATCTGCAGGATCAGCGGGAGGCAGCCGGCCAGCGGACTGATCCCGCGCTCCTTGAACAGCTCCTGCTGCGCGATCCGGGCCTTCACCGCGTCGCCCTTGTAGCGACGCTGGATCTCCTTGATCTCGGGCTGGAGGAGCTGGGTTCGACGCTGCGACACCAACTGGCGTCGATACAGCGGGATCACGATCGCCCGGACCAGGAGCGTCAGCGCGACGATCGCCCAACCGATGGCGGCGGGGACGCCCAGACCCTTGAGGAAGTCGTAGACCGCGACCAGCACGAGGAACATGGCCTGGAAGATCGGGTTGAAGATCCACGCCAGGAAGCTGACCGGATCCGCTCCGGGCTGGGCCGGCGTGAGCGGCGGATGGGCCGTCGCGGAGGGCGCCGGAACGCCGGAGGCTCCCGGAGCGCCCGGCGCGGCACACGCGGCCACGATCAGGACGACGAGGACCAGCAGGGCGATGGAGCCGAGCCGGTCCCACCGGATCCGACGGAGTGTCACGAGCTGGGCGCCTCGCTAGCGGACTGGGTCATACCCGCCGGGATTCCACGGGTGGCAGCGGGCGATCCGCCGGGCACCCATCCAGCTCCCCTTGAGAAGACCGTATCTCTCGATCGCCTGCTCGGTGTAGCGCGAGCAGGTCGGCTCGAAGCGGCAGCTGGCAGGCACCCAGGCGAAGACGATCCGATAGAGCCTGATGAACCCGATCCCGATCCGCTTCACGGCGTGGACCCTCCGAGTGCGCCGCCCCTGCCAAGGGTCCGGCGCAGAGCACCGATGAGTGTGTCCTGGTCCGCTTCGACGATCGCGGGCCGGGCGATGATGAGGACGTCCCAGCCGGGCTGGAACGAGGGGGCCATCGCCCTGAGCGCCTCGCGGAGCCGGCGACGGACACGATTCCTGACCACCGCCCCGCCGAGCGCGCGGCCGGTCGACAGCCCGAAGCGGGTCGTCTCGAGATCGGTCCGCCGAAATCGGGCGGTCAGGAGCGGGTGGGACCGGGTGGTCCCGTTTCCCTGGAACGCCTCGAAATCCTGCGGGCGGGAGAGCATCACGAGCCGCGGCGTCTTCGAGCCGCGCCCGACGGTCAGGCTGTCAGCCGCTTTCGACCGCGAGCTCGACGAGCTGCCAGGATCCGCCGGCCGCCGGCCGATCGCATCCGGGCGCGAAAGCCGTGCTCTTTGGCGCGGTGGCGCTTCTTTGGCTGATAGGTCTGCTTGGTCATCGGGACTGTCCGGGATCCTCTCCATCCGGCCTCGGGGACGGTCTGTCACTACCCCCTGAAGGCACGCAAACGCGCCTGGCGCCAGAAAGCGCGCGGCGCGTCGTCGTCCGGCGGATGATAGGCCCGGCCCGGGATGCCGTCAAACCTCGGCGCCGACACCAGGTAGACGACGGCCGAGCGGGTCCGACGACGATCGGCCGCCGACATGCTCTGATACTCCCCTGGGGTATCGGAGAATCGCCTTGCGGCACCGGTCGGGCCGGTGCTATCCTCTCCGGGCCCTCGGCGCCGGAGACGTCCGCGGGTGACCCCACAAGCCCCGGTCAAGGGCCTCGGGAAACGTCCTCGACCGGCGCCAAGGAACAGCCTGACGAGAGCCGCGCGTATCCCTGGCATCGATCCTGTCCGCGCTTAACGCTACCCATCAGCAGCCCAACACGCAGGTCCCCATCGACGTATGGACGCACGACAAGTCTGGCGAGCCGCTCTGGGAGAGCTCCAGGTCTCACTCTCCCCGGCCAACTTCGAGACATGGCTGCGCGACACCCAGCTGGTCGACGTCGATGAGCAGCGGTTCCGGATCGCGGTGCCCAACGGCTTCGCCAAGGACTGGCTCGAATCGCGCTACCGCTCGCTCATCAGCCAGACCCTCGCCCGGATCGTCGGTTACAGCGTCCAGGTCGAATTCGTCATCGGCGCGACGCCGGAGAGCCAGGCCGAGCCGAACGGGGAAGCCCCGGCAGCGCTGGCGGCCCCGACCGATGGCCCGGTGCCAAGGCAGCAGGTCCGGGTCGAGCCGACGCGTGTCGGTGGCGAGGGCGGGACGACCTATATCAATCCGCGGTACACCTTCGCCAACTTCATCGTCGGTTCGGCCAATCGCCTCGCCCACGCGGCGAGCCTTTCGGTGGCCGAGCGCCCCGGCCATGCCTACAACCCGCTCTTCCTGTACGGCGGCGTCGGGCTCGGCAAGACCCACCTGATGCACGCGATCGGCAACCAGGTCATCGCCAAGTTCCCACGCAAGCGGGTCGTCTACGCGACGAGCGAGAAGTTCACGAACGAATTCATCGCCTCGATCCAGCAGGGCAAGATCGACGACTTCCGCGCCCGCTATCGGCGCATCGACCTCCTGCTCATCGACGACATCCAGTTCATCGCCGACAAGGAACGGACCCAGGAGGAGTTCTTCCACACGTTCAACGCGATCCACGAAGACAGCAAGCAGATCGTGCTGTCCTCCGATCGGCCGCCGAAGGCGATCGTGACCCTCGAGGAGCGGGTGCGCAGCCGGTTCGAATGGGGCCTCATCGCCGACCTGACGGCGCCGGACCTCGAGACGCGGATCGCGATCCTCCGAGCCAAGGCGGAGGAGGGCGCGGTCCCGGTCACGTCGGACGTCCTGGAGTTCATCGCCCGCAAGGTCGTCAGCAACATCCGCGAGCTCGAGGGAGCGCTCAACCGGATCGTGGCCTACGCGAGCATGGGGGCCATGCCGATCGGCATCGAGCTCGCCCAGGCCGTCCTCTCCAACGTGCTCTACAACCCGAAGAAGCGCCAGGTGACGCCGGAGCGCATCGCTCGGGTCGTCTCCGAGTACTACAGCGTCCCGATGGACGTCCTCCAGGGCCAGAAGCGCGACAAGGCCATCGTCGTCCCCCGTCAGATCGCGATGTTCCTGATGCGCGAGGAGACCGATGTCTCGCTCCTGCGGATCGGCGCCGAGCTCGGCGGGCGCGACCATTCGACGGTCCTGCATGCCTGCGACAAGATCACCCGCGAGGTCGCGGTCAATGACGAGCTGCGGCGTGAGATCGCCGCGGTCCGCGAGCTGATCTACGCGGACTGACCGCGCTCCGGCATCGGGCCGGGGCCGCCAGGGCCGCCCGTCACGGCCCGCTCCTGGCTCCGGGATGTGGATAACGGCACCGAATCGGTGGGGAACCTGTCCCACTTGTGGACATCCCTGGTCTGCGCCGCGGGCATCCGTGGCCCGTGTCGTGGACATCGCAGGGGTCCATCGGCCGCCCGTTGCGACCGCCGCGGATCCGTCCACCATCCATCCGCTGCCAGCCACCGATCCAGGCGGCACGCGTCCACCGCGGCGGCCCACTCGTCCACGCCGCACGGCCGCACGCCGGAGCGTGACCATCCACCGGTTCCACACCATGACTACGGTGATGACGGGATGAGAAGATAGAGAGAAGATACCCACCACTACCGACCCGGCGCGATTCCCCGAACCACGGGGGCCGATCCGCAGTCCCGACCGCCAACCCGAGGTCAGGCGACGGATCCGAGCCCGACCCGATCAACTGGAGTGAGTCCACGTGAAACTCTCGGTCATGCAGGAGAACCTGGCGCGCGGCCTGTCGGTCGTCAGTCGTGCCGTCTCGAACCGGAGCACCCTCCCGGTCCTGGCCAATGTCCTGCTCAAGACGGAGGATGCCGGGCTCAAGCTGACGGCCACCAACCTCGAGATCGGGATCACCTACTGGGTCCCGGGCAAGATCGAGACGGATGGCGCCACGACCGTCCCGGCCAAGCTGCTGACCGATCTCGTCAACTCACTCCCGGCGGGCGACCGCGTCGACCTCGCGCTCCAGGCCGGCGACACGCTCGATCTGCGCTGTGGCCGCTTCGAGACGCATATCAAGGGCATCGACGCGGACGAGTTCCCCGCCATCGGGGCCGCCGGCGAACGACCCACTACGCGAATCGCCCAGAACGTCCTGCGCCGCGCCCTGGCCGAGACGGCCTTCGCGGCCGCCAGCGATGAGGCTCGCCCCATCCTGACCGGGGTGCTGGCGAGGTTCGAAGGCGACCAGCTGACGCTCGCCGCCGCCGACAACTACCGGATCGCGGTCAAGACCATCCCGATCCTCGACGCGGTCCCCGAGACGAGCGTCGTGATCCCGGCTCGCGCGCTCAATGAGCTCGCCCGGATCCTGGCCGATGTCGACGACCCGATCGAGGTCGTTCTGGCGGGAGGTCGGAACCAGATCCTCTTCCATCTCGACGGGATCGACCTGGTCAGCCGCCTGATCGACGGCCAGTTCCCGAACTACCAGCAGGTCGTGCCCCAGAGCCACACGACGCGCGCCATCCTCGACCGGGAGGAGCTGCTCCGGGCGGTCCGCCCGGCCGCCCTCATCGCCCACGAGTCGGCCAACATCGTCAAGCTCCAGGTCAGCTCGGAGGGTGAGCCCGGGATCACCGTCAGTGCCAACGCCGAGGTCGGCGACCTGGTCGGCCAGGTCGAGGCGGCCGTGGAAGGCGACGGGACGACGATCGCGTTCAATGCCCGCTACCTGGCCGACGTGCTGACCAACGTCGCGGCGGACCAGTTCGCCCTGGAGCTCAATGGCCCGCTGTCGCCCGGTGTCTTCAAGCCGATCGGCGACGACCAGTACATCCACGTGGTCATGCCTGTTCGGACCACCTCCTAAGCACGTCCTATCCGGAGGCCGACCCGGCCACAGCGCCGGCTCGGACGACCCCTGCTCGAGACCATCCGCCTGCTCGACCTCAGGGGCTACGCGTCCCTCGAAGCGACGTTCGGCCCCGGACCGCACATCGTCTGGGGACCGAACGCGGCCGGGAAGACCAGCCTCCTGGAAGCGATGGTCCTGCTCGCCTGGGGCCGATCGCATCGGACCACGACCGACGGCGAGCTGATCCGCTGGGGGACGGATCTCGCCCGCGTCGAAGGCATCGTCGGACGCGACACGCTGGAGGTCGCGGTGGTTCGCTCGGGCGCGGCCGGAAGCGCCGGTCGCAAGCGGATCCGGGTCAACGGCCTCGGGCGTCGGGCGAGCGGGCTGGCCGGGCTGCTGCGCGTCGTCCTCTTCGCGCCGGAGGAGATGCTGCTCGTCGCCGGCTCCCCCTCGCTCCGACGAGCGGTCATCGACCAGCTCGCGTCGTCGGGCTCGCCGGCGTACGCCGACGCGTTCGCGACGTATGCCCGGACGCTCCAGCAGCGCAACAGCCTGCTGCGAGCGATCCGCGAGGACGGGGCGTCGCGGGACGAGCTGCGGTTCTGGGACGGTGCCTTCCTCGACGCGGGGGCGGTGATCGTGGCCGAGCGACGGCGATTGCTCGGGATCCTGGCCGGCCCGCTCGCTGCGGCCCATGCCGAGATCGCGCCGGAAGAGGCGGCCTCCTCGACGCTCACGATCCGCTATGAGACCAACGCGCCACCACTCCCCGGCGAGGGGCCACGGGACACCCTGGCGCGCCGCCTGGCGGAGACGGCCGAGAAGGAAGTCTGGAATGGGTCGACGCTCATCGGACCGCATCGCGACGACCTCGTCTTCGAGCTCGAGGGACGCGACCTGGCGAGCTTCGCCTCGCGCGGCCAGCAGCGGACCGCGATCCTGGCACTCAAGCTGGCCGAGCTCGACGTCATCACCGCGATGGACGGGCGGCCTCCGCTGCTGCTCCTCGATGACGTCTTCTCGGAGCTCGATCCCGACCGCCGGTCGCATCTCGTGCGGCGGATCGCGGCGTTGCCGCAGGCATTCGTCACCACCACCACGCTCGACGATCTCGACCCCGAGCTGCGGGCCATCGCACGCGCCTGGGAGGTGCGGGTCGGACCGACGGGCGCCGTCCTGATCGGCGAGCAGGGGATCGAAGCTGCCGCTGCGCTCCCACGGACCGATGCCGGTGCACCCCGATGAGCGCTCCTCGGCGCCGACCGATGGTCCGCCTCGGCGACCTGATACCCGATGCGGCCCGTGCCCTGGGGCTGGAGGACGAGCTCCGGTTGTCGCGGGCGATCGCCACGTTCGAGGCGCTCGTCGCCGAGCGCGTGCCGGCCGCGGCGGGGGCGTGTCGCGTCATCCGCCTCGAAGGGTTCACGCTCGATGTCGAGGCCGACGCGCCGATCGTCGCCCAGGAGCTTCGGCTCCGCGGGACCGAGCTGCTGGCCGCCTTCGCCGCCGCCCCCGGAGGGGTCGGTGCCCGCGAACTTCGGGTCCACGTCCGGCGCGGAGGTCCCCGCGTATAATCCCGATCACCTGCCAGCCACCTCCAAGGCGACCGATCGCGGCTGAAGCCACGCCAGGCCCGATCTGACGCCCGTCCGTCACTGCGAACCCTCCTGACCAGGGGATCCGCCCGATCACGAGAGGCCCGGATGGCCGTACGGCTCCACATGAAACTCGGTGTCGTTGCCGAGCACGACCGGATCAGCGACTCGCCAGACACGCTCGTCGTCGTCGAGCCGAGCGTCGGGTCGGTCGCGCGCTCGAAGGGCCACCTGTACCTGCTGGTGACGGCCAGGATCTCGTCGCGCCACGCCCTCGAGGCGACGCGGCTGGCGGCCGAGACCATCCGAAACGAGTACTACTACGACGAATCGGCCGGGAT
>DASYJV010000150.1:0-7503 GCA_035996105.1 Candidatus Limnocylindrales bacterium
ACGACAGCGCCGTGCCCCGGATGATCCTCGAGAAGACGCTGGCCTCGCTCGGGCACGAGACCGTCTCGGTTGGCGACGGCCTGGAGGCCTGGGAGCGCTTCCTGACATTCGAGCCGGATGTCGTACTGAGCGACTGGCTGATGCCGGGCATCGACGGGATCGAGCTCTGCCGGCGGATCCGGACGCACGACGCGGACAACTACGCGTATTTCGTGCTGCTGACGGCGATGACCGAGGTCGAGCACGCGGTCACGGCGATGACCGCCGGAGCCGACGACTTCATGGTCAAGCCGCTGGAACGCGTCGCCCTCGAGGCCACCCTCATCGCCGCCCGCCGAGTGACGGCGCTACACGACGAGCTGCGCCATCAGCGCTCGTCGCTGGTGCGCCTCAACGGTCTGCTCCATGACGATGCCCGGCGCGATCCACTCACGCTGCTCGGCAATCGGCTGCGCCTGAGCGAGGACCTGCTGGCGACGGCCGCGCGCGTCGAGCGCTATGGCCACAGCTACTACCTGGCGATGTGCGACATCGATGCCTTCAAGCGCTACAACGACCGGCTGGGGCATCCCGCCGGCGACGAGGCGCTGCGCGCCGTCGCCCGCGCGCTGGCCAGCGCCGGCCGGGCCGGTGATATGACCTACCGGTATGGCGGCGAGGAATTCCTGGTGCTCCTCCCTGAGGAGAACCTGGCCGGGGCCACGCTGGCGCTCGAGCGTCTCCGGGCCGCGGTCCAGGATCTCGCGCTGCCCCACCCCGACAACCCGCCGTGGGGCGTCATCACGATCAGCGGCGGGATCGCAGAATCGGCCCCGACCCGTCCGATCCCGGCGGACGAATGGGTCCGTCGGGCCGACGTGGCCCTCTACCAGGCCAAGAACCTCGGACGCAATCGGGTCGTGGCCTTCCACGAGACGGTGGAGGCCGCATGAGGTTCCGACGGTTCGCCTCCGGGCGCAGTCCCCTCGTGCTCATCGCGATCGCGATCATCAGCCTCGTGAGCATCGTCGGGTTGATCACGGTCACGGGGGTGAGTAGCCAGTTAGCGCATGAGGCTGACGGGCGACTGGATCGCCAGAGGGCGCGCCAAGTGACCGAGTTGCAGGACCTCATGAGCGAGGCGTCGCGCGATATCCGCCTCGCACGGCGCAATGCCGTCTTCGAGACGGCGCTCGCCGATACCTCCGGCCAGCTCCAGCCGCAGGATCGGCGATCGGTCGAGGCCGCATTGGTCTACCTGGGCGAGCGCTACAACGTGGACGAGATCTGCGTGATCCGGTCGAGCGGTCTGGAGGCGGCCCGCTGGGTCGGCGGCGGCGTCGGCGTGGCACCCGTTGCCGATCTGTCCCTCGACGAACGGCCGAACAACCCAGCCGTCCTCCCGGCCCTCGCGCTGGCCGACGATGCCTTCTACCAGACCGACCCCTACGTCTCCCCTGACTCGAGGCGCTGGGTCATCGGCATCGCTACGCCGATCGTCCTGGGAGGCCAGCCGGCCGGCATCCTCCATTTCGAGATCCCGCTCGCCCGGTTCGTGGACGAGCTTGCGGCTCAATCGTTCGGTGGCACGAGATACGACGTGCTGATCGACAGCGCAGGCCGCCTGCTGTCGCATCCACGGATCGCGGACTTTCGATCGTCGCAGGGACTCCCCAGCGATCCGCTGATCGGCGCGTTTCCCTCGGCAGCCGGTAGCGGGTCGCCATCCTGGCGGGCCGCGGTCGCGGTCATGCTCACCGGAACTAGCGGCAGCATCGCCTTCGATGACGGTGGGGTCGCCTTCCACGCGAGCTACGCCCTGGTCCCCGGTTCCGACCGGATCCTGGCCGTGATCAGTCCCGACCGCGAGCTGTATGCCGACGCCAATGCCGCACGGCTGAACGTGCTCGTCACGGTCGGGCCGTTGATCCTCCTGATGCTGATCCTCGGCGCGATCGCCTGGCGGCGCCTGACCCTCTCGAATCGCGAGCTGCAGCGCGTTGCGCTGCGCGAACGCGCGATGGCCGAGAGTGCCGAGGCGGCCGGCCGGGCCAAGGGCGAGTTCCTCGCGACCATGAGCCACGAGATCCGCACCCCGATGAATGGCGTCATCGGGATGACCGGGCTCCTGCTCGACACCGATCTCGATGCCGAACAGCGGGACTATGCCGAGACCGTCCGCACGTCGGGCGAATCCCTGCTCCAGATCATCAACGACATCCTCGACTTCTCGAAGAACGAGGCCGGCAAGATGGAGCTCGAGTCGATCGACTTCCAACCGCGGACCGTGGTCGAGGAGGTGCTCGACCTGCTCGCCGAGCGAGCGCACGCCAAGGGGCTCGAGCTCATCAGCGTGATCGATGCCAGCCTGCCGCCCGTGGTCCGCGGCGACCCGGGCCGTTTGCGCCAGGTCCTGTCGAACCTCGGCGGAAACGCCATCAAGTTCACCGAATCGGGCGAGGTCGTCGTGTCGATCACGCGCGAGGTGGACGCTCCGGATGATCCTGACCGCCCCATCGTCCTTCGCTTCGCCGTGACCGACACCGGGATCGGCATCAACGAGTCGGGCCGGCGATCGCTCTTCCAGCCGTTCAGCCAGGCAGACATGTCCACCACGCGGAAGTATGGAGGGACCGGCCTCGGGCTCTCCATCTCGCGCCAGCTTGTGGAGCTCATGGGCGGAACCATCGACCTCGAGAGCACGGAGGGATCCGGCAGCACGTTTTGGTTCACCGGGCATTTCGAGCCCTCCGACACGGTCATCGAGGCGGACGGCCCCCTCCCCGAGCTGCACGGTCGACGGGTGCTGATCGTCGACGACAACGCCACGAACCGGCGGATCCTCGAGCACCAGGTCGCCGGTTGGGGTCTGCTCCCGACCCTCGCCGCCGGGGGAGCCGAGGCGCTCCATGCCCTGGCGGTCGCTGACGCCGGTGGCACCACCTTCGATCTCGCCATCCTCGACCTCCAGATGCCGGGGATGGATGGCTTGCAGCTGGCCGCCGCCATCAAGGCGAGCCCCGCGCACGCGTCGATCCCGCTCGTGATCCTCACCTCGCTCGGTCAACGAGGCCATGCGGCGGCCGCTCGCGAGGCCGGGGTCGCGGGATATCTCACCAAGCCGGTCCGTGAGGCCCATCTGAAGCGCTGTCTGGCGACCGTCCTGTCCGGCGGCGCGGGAGAGGGTGGCGCGTCGGACCGGCCTCCTCGACCGCTGGTGACCCGCCACACCCTGACCGAGGGGCGCTCACATGCCCGAGCCCGGATCCTGCTGGCCGAGGACAACCTCGTCAACCAGCGTATCGCGGTCAAGATGCTCGAGCGACTCGGCTGTCGGGTGGACGTTGCGGTGAACGGGGTCAAGGCCCTCGAGGCGCTTGCGGCCTCGAAGTACGACCTCGTGCTGATGGATTGCCAGATGCCGGAGCTCGACGGCTACGAGGCCACCCGGCTGTTGCGTGCGCGCGAGGGCACCGGACATCGAACGCCGGTCGTGGCCATGACGGCCAACGCGATGTCGGGCGACCGCGAGCGATGCCTCGAGGCCGGGATGGACGACTACCTCACGAAGCCGGTTCGCGCGGATGTCCTCACCGCGATCATCAGCGAATGGCTGCCGGCGCTCGATGACGACACGGTCGACCCGCTCACCGGTCGAGACGACGCCGACGGCGGTCTCACGCCGAGCGAGGCCACCGAGATCGCCGAGGCGCTCCATGGCGTACTGGTCGACCGCGCTCAGCTCGATGAGCTTCGCGAGCTGGGCGGGGCCGGGGCGGAGGGCTTCATGGAGCAGCTGATCTCGGTGTTCCTGGTGGAAGGAGGCGCAGAGGTCGAGGGACTCCGTCTCGCGGTCGCCGCGAACGACGCGACCGCGACGCGCACCGGGGCGCACCGCCTCAAGGGCAGCGCCCTCAGCCTCGGCTGCCGCGCCGTGGCCGATGCGGCGGAGGCGCTCGAGACGCTCGGTGGCGGCGGGAGCGTCGAAGGGGCCGGGCCGATGATCCTCCGACTTGCCGGCGCCTTCGAGTCGACGGCGGTCGCCCTTCGCTCCGAGCTCGAGGCCGCCTGACCCGGTCCCGCTGCTAGCCGACCGTCAGGAGCCGGCGCGGATTTTCCACCGTGATCGTCTCGATCTCGGCGTCGGACACCCCGGCCGCGCGGAGCCGCGGCAGGAAGCGCTCCGCCAGGTAGACATATCCGTTGCCGTCGTAGCGCTTGAGCTGCGAGTCGTGGCAGACGTCCTGACTGAGCAGGAGGCGGTCGGCGTGGCCCCGCCCGATGAGCTCGCAGGTGAGCTCGACCGTACGGTCCTCGGCGTGGCGCTCCTTCGACCAGGGCATCCCCAGGAAGTCGAATTCGAGGTTGGCGCCGCGCCGGATGATCTCGAGATAGTGGTCGAGCACTGGATACGAATCGGCGTGCCCGATCACGACCCGGCCGGGGTCGACGCCCTCCTCCTCGAAGATCCGGAGCTGGGCCAGGCCGACGTCCGACAGCACCCCATGGGTCGTGATTGCCAGGCCGGTCCGGCTGGCAGCACGGGCGGCAGCACGGTGGACGCGCTCTTCGGCCGCGGAGACCCACGGTTTGTCGGTCCCGATCTCGCCGATGATGCCGGGCCGGATGCCGCTCTCCCCCACGCCGTGCTCGATCTCGCGCACAAGTTCATCGGCCAGGTCATCGGCCGAGCGGCGGTCGACCCGCGTCTCGGGCGGATAGTAGGCCGTCCGATACCAACCACAACCCATGACGACGTGCAGGCCGCTGGCCTCCGCTAGCGTTGCGAGCCAGGCGGGGTCGCGTCCGACGCCCGGCAGCGTCAGGTCGACGATGGCGCTCCCGCCAGCGTCGCGGTATCGGGCGAGCTCCTCGAGGATGACCGGCTGGTCGCGGGTCAGCTCCCAGTAGTCCCAGCGTCCGGGGATGTGCCAGAGGGCGATCTGCGTATGCTCGTGCGGCAGCGTGAATCCGAGCGTGGACGGCTCGATCGGGCCGAGGACGGTCTGGACATGGGCCATGGCCCCGGATGCTACGCGCTCCGCAGCCATCCGTTCTGGCTCGACATTCTCTATGGTTGGGTGGTCCACTCCGCCCGCCGAGGCCGCCGATGTTCACGCGCTGGGGAGCATTCGTCTATCGCTTCCGACGTCCCATCGTCCTGCTCGCCGTCGTGGTCGCGGTGGCCGGGTCGATGCTCGCGACGCAGACATCGTCGGCCCTGTCGTCGGGTGGCTGGCTCGACGCCGACTCCGAATCGGCGCACGTCTCGGCCCGCCTCGATGCCGAGTTCGGTGCCGGCAAGAGCTCGGTCATCGCGCTCTTCCGATCGACCACGCCCGCTGCCGACGCCATCTCGCCGGCCTTCCAGCAGGCCATCGCCGCGGCGGTCGAGCGGGTCGCCTCCGCGCCCCACGTCAGCGGGGTGATCGGCTATGCCGAGACCGGCGACCGGCGCTTCATCAGCAGCAAGGGTGATGCCGCGTACGTGATCGTCCAGCTCGACGTGACGGACGAGGCCTCGGTCGGGCTCGTGGACGGGATCCGCGAGGCGATCGTGCCGCCCTCGGGGTACACCTACCAGCTGACCGGCTACGGACCGATCACGAACGATTCCGCCGCGCAATCCGAGAAGGACCTCCAGAAGGCCGAGGTCGTCTCGCTGCCGTTCGTGGCCATCGTCCTGATCCTGGTGTTCGCCTCGGTCATCGCCGCCGGGATGCCGCTGTTGGTTGCCGGCCTGGCGATCCCCACGAGCCTCGCCCTGATCTACCTCGTCGCGCAGCAGGTCGAGATGAGCATCTTCGTGCTCAACATCGCGACCATGCTCGGCCTGGCCCTGGCCATCGACTACTCCCTGTTCATCGTCAGCCGGTTCCGCGAGGAGCTGCGACGAGGGCGGACCGTCGCCGAATCGGTCGAGCGCACGGTGGCCACGGCCGGCAAGGCCGTCGCCTTCAGCGGGATCGCCGTCGCCATCGGTCTGTCCGGTCTCCTGCTGTTCGCCGCGCCCGCCATCCGCTCGATCGGGATCGCCGGCGCGATCGTCGTGCTCAGCTCGGTCGTCTTCGCGCTGACCTTCCTGCCAGCCCTGCTCGGGCTGCTCGGACATCGCGTCGATGCCCTTTCGCTCGGCGGTCTTCGCCAGCGGATCAGGCCCACGCCCGGCGGCATCGAGCCGGCGCGCCCCGCGCGCTGGGAACGTGTCGCGCACGCGGTGATGCGGCGGCCATTCGCCGTCCTCGTCCCGACTCTGCTCATCCTGCTGATCGCCGGGAGTCCGTTCCTGCGGCTCGAGCAGGGCGTGCCCGGTGCGGAGATCTATCCGCCCGGCGTCGAGAGCCGCGACGCCTACGTGGCGCTCCAGACCGAGTTCTCACCGGGCGAGACCACGCCGATCGTGATCCTCGCCGACGTGGTCGGCGTGCCGACCGATCTCGCCAATGTCAAGGCGATCACCGCCGACGCCGCCCGGGTCGACGCGCTCGACGGGATCGATCGGGTCGAGAGCCCGTTCGCGATCCGTGACCCCCAGACTGGCGCACTCCTCACGCCCGAACAGGTCGCGGGCCTGTTCGCGCTGCCGGTGAGCCAGCGTCCGGCGGGCCTCGACGCGCTGCTCGCACGATACGTGCACGGCTCGACGGTCCGGCTCGATGCCATCAGCCCGCTGCCGCCCTCACGCCCCGCCGCGACGAACCTCGTCCCCCTGATCCGGGCGATCGATCCGGGCAACGGGATCAGGACGGAGGTCGGCGGCAGCGCCGCGATCGGGCACGACTTCCTGGTGTCACAGGCGCAGCGGGCGCCCTATGCCGTCGGGCTCACGCTGCTCGCGAGCGGGCTGATCCTGTTCCTGCTGTTCGGTTCGCTGATCATCCCGATCAAGGCGGTGATCATGACCCTGCTGTCGATCGCCGCCAGCTTTGGCGCGATGGTCTGGATCTTCCAGGAGGGGAACCTCTCGAACGTCCTCGACTTCACGCCGCTCGGATACACCATCGCCGGCAACCCGATCATCATGTTCAGCGTGATCTTCGGGCTGTCGATGGATTACGAGGTCCTGCTGCTGTCGCGGATCCAGGAGGCCTACCGGCGGACCGGCGACAACACGGCCTCGGTGGCCGAGGGTCTGGCCAGGACCGCCGGCGTCATCACCGGTGCGGCGCTCATCATGGTCTCGGTCTTCGCCGCCTTCGCGCTGGCGGAGATCATCACCATCAAGAGCATCGGCGTCGGGATGGCCATCGCAGTGGCCGTCGACGCGACGATCATCCGGGTCCTGCTCGTGCCGGCCACGATGCGGCTCATGGGTCGCTGGAACTGGTGGGCGCCCGGACCGCTCGGGCGGCTCGCCGACCGGCTCGGGTTCAGCCACGTGGAGGACGACGATGGCGCGGCCGGTGGCCCGCCGAAGCCGTCGGCGGCGCCGGGGCTCGCCGGACCGTAGACGATCCGTCCGGCCACGCTATCGTTTCGGGCATGCGTCTCGTGCTTGGTGTCGCCGTCCGTCCGGAGACCGTC
>DASYJV010000151.1:0-4879 GCA_035996105.1 Candidatus Limnocylindrales bacterium
GATCGGGATCCTCGTCGATTCGCTGGTGCGATCCGCGCACCAGGAAGCGTCGGTTCGGCGGGTCGCGACGCTCGTGGCCGGTGCCGCTTCGGCGGACGAGCTGTTTCTGGCCGTCACGCAGGAGGTCGGTGAACAACTGCCGGTCGACTTCGCGCGGATGGCCCGCTACGACTCCGACGACTCGATCACGTTCGTCGCGGCCTGGGCCATGCCCGACGATGGCTTC
Organism: Candidatus Limnocylindrales bacterium; assembly: GCA_035996105.1. Classification (GTDB taxonomy): domain Bacteria; phylum Chloroflexota; class Limnocylindria; order Limnocylindrales; family CSP1-4; genus SPCO01. The sequence continues at coordinate 227 of DASYJV010000151.1, forward strand.
TACGTGGGCAACACGGTGAGGCTCGAAGGGCAGAGCATCAGCGCCATGGTGCTGCGGACCGGACGGCCGGCCCGGCTCGACGATTTTGGCGAGATCGCCGCGCCGCTCCTGGCCAACGCGTGGAGGCTGGGCCTCCGCTCCGTGGTGGGTGTCCCGATCCGGGCCGCTGGTCGCCTTTGGGGCGTGATGATCGTCGGTTCGGCCAGGAGGCGGAAGTTGCCGGCCGACACCGAACGGCGCCTGGCCTCGTTCATGGACTTGCTGGCCACGGCGATCGCGAACGCCGAAAGCCGAGCCGAGCTTTCCGCGTCGCGCGCACGCGTCGTCGCGGCCGCCGATGAGACTCGTCGCCGGATCGAACGGGATCTGCACGACGGCACGCAACAACGTCTCGTCTCCCTCGCGATCGAGCTGCGTGCGGCCGAGGCCAGGGTGTCGGACGATCTGCCGGAGATCAGGGCGGCCTTCTCCCGCGCCGCGGGGAGCCTGACCGACGCCGTGGCGGACCTGCAGGAGATCTCGCGAGGGATCCACCCGGCGATCCTGTCCAAGGGCGGCCTCGAGCCGGCGATCAAGACGCTGGCGCGTCGCTCCGCGGTCGCCGTCGAGCTCGATCTCCAGGTCGGGCATCGGTTGCCGCAGCAGGTCGAGGTGGCCGCCTACTACGTCGTTGCTGAGGCGCTCACGAACGTGGCGAAGTATGCCGAGGCGTCGATGGTGGCCGTCGATGTCCATGCCGGCGACTCCGTCATCGAGCTCGCCGTCCGGGACGACGGCGTCGGGGGCGCCGATCCCACTCGCGGCTCGGGCCTGGTCGGGCTGCGAGACCGTGTCGAAGCGCTCGGTGGGACGATGTCGGTCGCCAGCAGCCCGGGCGAAGGGACCTCGGTCACGGCCACGATCCCGATCCACGGGACGCGGGACCCGGCCTGACGGCAGGAGCGCCGCGACTCAGCTCGCGCGACGCCCGCTGGCGAGCAGGCTCGAGATGGCGCTGGCGGACAACTCCGACTTGGACACGAACCCGATGGCTGGGGAGGCTGCGAGGAGATCCCTGAGCTCGGACTCCGGGTAGGCGGAGATCAGGACGACCGGGGCGGCGTCGGATGACGCGAACGCACGGGCGAGGTCGAGCCCGCTCTCGTCGCCCAGGTCGATATCGACGAGGATCGCGTCCGGGCGCAGCTCTGCGGCGAGCTTGAGTGCCTCGGCGCTGGTGGATGCGACGCCGACGACGGCGAACCCGCCCTGCTCGAGCACGCCCCGGGCGGCGTCCAGGAAATGACGACTGTCGTCGACGATCAGGATGCGCAGCGTTCCCGCGCCTTGCTCAGTTCTCATCCACTGAGCATCCACCGAATCCACGTCCGGGCGCATTGCAGCCAGCAGGAAGACCGAATGGCCATCCGCCGCCGTCGAAAACGGGGGCTGGCTTCGCAGACGCACGGACCCTTCGGCGCGATGGTGTCCGCAGATCCGCAACATCGCGAAGCGGAAGCAGCCCAGAAAGTGGTGAGGACATGAACCAGCCATCGCGGGTACCGGACCCCAGGGCCCGGATCCTCAGGCAGACCGCACCGGGTCTCGTCGGCGCCCTCGTACTCGGGTCACTCCTGGTCGCCGCGTGCGGACCGGGCGCGGTCGCGTCCGGCGTCCCGGGGCCCAGCGCAACACCAACAGCTTCGGCGCCCGCCTCACCGACGATCGCGGCTGCGCTGCAGAACGACTTCATCAAGGTGGTGGGCAGCGTCAGCCCGTCGGTCGTCGTCATCGAGACGGCCAGCGGTCTTGGCTCTGGCATCGTGTTCGATACCAACGGCGACATCGTCACCAACGATCACGTCGTCGCTGGAAGCACCACCTTCAGCGTGACCCTTGCCGGCGGAGCGGTGCTTCCGGGCACGCTCGTGGGAACGTATCCCGCAGGAGACCTCGCCGTCATCCACGTGACCGGCACCGGTCTCAAGCCGGCCACGTTCGGTGATGACACGAAGCTGGTCGTCGGGGATATCGTCCTTGCGGTCGGCAACCCGCTCGGCCTCCAGAGCAGCGTCACCCAGGGCATCGTCAGCGCCCTTGGCCGGAGCGTGCCGGAGTCGAGCACCGTCACCCTGCCGAACGTCATCCAGACGAGCGCCGAGATCAATCCCGGCAACAGCGGGGGCGCGCTGGTCGATCTGGCCGGCGATGTCGTCGGCATCCCTACCCTGGCCGCCCTGGATCCCGAGTTCGGCAATACGCCAGCGGCCGGGATCGGCTTCGCCATCCCGAGCAGCGTCGTCGTCGACGTCGCCGGGCAGCTCATCGCCTCCGGCCACGTCGTGAGCGCACCTGCGCCGAGCGCGCAGCCAGCCACCTAGCCCCTCGGATCCCCAAGGAGGAACCAACGATGCAGTACACACAGCTCGGCGAGCACGGCCCCCTCGTCTCGCGGATCGCCTTCGGCAATTGGTCGGCCGGCGGGGACTGGGGTGACGTCGACCGCGGCGCGGCGATCGCCGCCATGCGCGAAGCCCTGGATCTCGGCATCACCCTGTTCGACACGGCTCGTGCCTACGGCTTTGGCGCGGCGGAGGAACTGCTCGGCGAAGCGCTCGAACCGGAGATCCGGTCGTCGCGCGAATCGATCGTCATCGCGACGAAGGGCGGTCTCCGCAAGGAGGGCGGCCAGCCGGTCCGCGACAGCAGCCCGACGGGTTTGCGCCGCGACCTCGAGGCAAGCCTGCGCGCACTGGGGACGGACTATGTCGACCTCTACCAGGTCCATTGGCCCGACCCGGCCACTCCCATCGCCACGACGGCCGAGACGCTCGACACCTTCGTGCGGGAGGGCAAAGTCCGGTATGTCGGCGTGTCGAACTACGACGCCCGCCAGATGAGCGCCTTCCAGCAGATCCGCAGGATCGACACGCTCCAGCCGCCCTATCACCTGTTCCGCCGGGACGTCGAGGCCTCGATCCTCCCGTTCGCACGAGAGCATGGCATCGGTGTCCTGGTCTACGGACCGATGGCCCACGGCCTGCTCAGCGGTCGGATGACCGAGACGACGACGTTCGCGCCCGACGATTGGCGCTCGAAGAACGGGATGTTCGCTGGCGAAACCTTCCGGCGGAACCTCGCGATCGTCCGGCGCCTCGAAGCGCTGGCATCGGAGCGAGGCGTGACCGTCGCACAGCTCGCGATCGCCTGGACGCTGGCCAATCCGGCCGTTGACGTGGCCATCGTCGGTGCCCGCGACCCGCAGCAGATCCGCCAGACCGCTCCCGCCGCGGAGATCCAGTTCTCCCAGCAGGACCTCGCCGGGATCGAGCAGATCCTCCGCGATGAGGTTCCGGTCGGTGGCCCGGCTCCCGAGAAGATGTGAAGAAAGGACCCTTTGAGATGTCGACCAACGCCCCCAGGATCGCGATCCTCGGCACGGGCAAGATGGGCTCGGCGATCGCCGGCCGGCTCGACGAGGACGGCTTCGACCTGGTCCTGTGGAACCGGACGCGAGCGCGCGCCGCAGCGCTGGGCCTCGGCCGCGTCGCCGGTTCGCCGCGATCCGCGGCCATCGATGCCGATGTCGTGATCAGCAGCCTGACCGGCCCGGAGGCCGTCCGCGCGGCCTATCTCGGACCCGATGGGGCCCTCAAAGCCGGGGCCGGCAAGCTCTTCATCGAGATGAGCACCGCCGGTCCGGATCTCGTGTCGGTCCTGGCGGCCGACGTCGTCGCGGCCGGCGGTCGTCTCATCGACGCCCCGATCGTGGGCGCTCCGACCTTCATGCGCGAGGGCAACGCGGCGATCCTGGTCGGTGGCGACGAGGACGACGTCGAGCGAGGCCGTCCGATCCTTGGCGGCATGGGAACGGTCCGCCACGTCGGGCCGCTCGGGAACGGCGCGCGTCTGAAGCTGGTGGCCAACAGCATGCTGGCCGATGTCATCCTGGCGGCGACCGAGCTCCAGGTCGCGGGCGTGCGATCAGGGCTGGATCCCGACGATGTCTTCTGGATGCTCCAGCGGATGGCACCCCTGCTCGCGGCTCGCCACGACGGCATCGTCGAGGACCGTCACGAGCCGGTCCTCTTCGCACTGCGCGACCTGCGCAAGGACCTCGACCTCTCGTCCGCATTGTTCGCGCCGGCCGAGCTCCGGACGCCGCTGACGGCGCGGGCGCGTCAGCTCGTCGTCGCCGCGACGAAGCGCTACGGGGACCTCGACATCACCGCGGTCGAGCGGGCCTATCGGGAGCTCGAGCCGACGGTCGCGTCAGACACGTCGCAGGCGGGCCTGTAGTCCGGTCACCACAGGAACGGCCTGTGGATCCTCTCTGTGGAGCGAAAATCGTTGCGTATCCGATGCGTCCGTCCGCGAGTTGCAAGGCTCCGCCCCACCTACGCGCCCGATACTTCTCGAACCACCGTCGGGTGCACGTAGCACCCCACGCATGGAAGGAGTCTGCCGTGCCTGCCAAGACCGAAAAGCAGCGGAAGTTCATGGGCGCAGAGCTGGAGCGCAAGCGCGAAGGCAAGAAGACCAAGACCGACATGAGTGAAAAGGAACTCGAGAAGTTCGCGAGCAAGGACAAGAAGTAGTCGGGTCGAGGTGGCCCAGCCAGGATGGCCGCCGATCTCCGGTCATCGAACGAGGAGCGTCCTGAATGTCAAGGAC
>DASYJV010000152.1:0-2118 GCA_035996105.1 Candidatus Limnocylindrales bacterium
GCGATGAGGGCGAGGATCAGCGCGTACTCCGCGAGGCCCTGGCCTTCCTGGTCGCGATCGAAGACGCTAAGGGCCTTGATGTACAGATCGTTGAGACGGGTCATTCGAGGGAGCCTCCTGGATGAGTTCACACCCTCGATCGAGGGCTGCGCAAATATACGAACGCGGCCCGATTCGCACAGTAGGTTGATGGTACCGGTGCACCACCCCTGACTCTCGGTGTAGTCGGCGTCTCAGCCACCCGTCGCGGCGTCGATCGCGCTCCCGATCAGGCCGAGGATGTCGGCCAGCGTCCCGCCGAACACACCGAGGATGAGCGCCGTGAAGGCGCCTGTGAGCGCCAGGATAAGGCCGTACTCGACGATGCCCTGGCCGCTCTGTAGCCGGCGGCCCAGGAGCACTTACGACTCCGAGGACTGGGGCAACCCGGGCACCTCGGCGACGAGCCGCAATTCCGCGCCATCGGGCGACAGCTCGGCCTCCATCCCGAGCGTCGCTGCCCGACTCTGGATCTCGCGCCAAGTCGATGGCGGCAGGACGACGATCGCGTTCCGCTTGGCCGCCTCGACGGCGTCCCGCGCATCGGCGCGACGGTCCTCCATCATGGCGGCGAGCGCCGGCGGCAGATCCGCGTCCGGAACGACCTCCGGGGTCGCCTCCACCTTGCTATCGGGCATGGCGCGGGAGGCCGAGACCCGCGCCTCGACGTGCGAGTTCCAGTCGAGCTTCACCGAGACGCGATCGGCTCGGGCGCCCAGGTAGGCGGCCATCGCCTCGTCGAGGATGCGAAACAGGCCGCTCTCGAGGTCCATGGGCAGTCTGCGGTCCGAGCCCATCGAGTCGAACTCGACCGGGACGCCGGCGCGGCGTCCGCGTTCTCGGGCGGCCCGCCGGAGGGTCGGCACGAGTCCGAGGTCATCGAGGACCATCGGGCGCACATCGAAGATGAACGATTTGGTGGCCTCCAGCGTCTGTTGGACCATCGCGACGAGCTGCCGCACTTCGCTGGTCGCCCGGGTCGGGTCGGTGGCTACCAGCCGTTCGACGATCTGGGCCTGGAGCACGATGTTCGTCAGGCTCTGAGCCGGCCCGTCGTGCATCGCCCGGGCGATCTCGCGTCGCAGGTCCTCCTGCGCGCCGAGGAGCAGCCGCGAGACGGCGGGCGGGGTCCCATTCGGGTCGGCGATGGCGGGCTTGATCTGCGGAAGCGGAGGCTTGTCGGAACGGGGCACGAAGGGCACGTCCCCGAACGCACTGAGGGCCTCGCTGTAGCCGGCGAGGGCGTCGCGATATCGGCCGAGCGCGCGACGCTTCCCCTCCAGCACGTCGACCTGCGATTCCATCAGGGCCGCTCGCTTGGTCAGCAGCACGAGCTGGGCATTGAGCTCCGCCGCGGCGGCCGGGTCCACGCCCGAGCCGGACGAGGCGGCCGTCGTCGTCGCGGCTGTCACCTTCTCGCCGGCCGCGGCGCGCCGGGTCTCGTGACGGCCCGCCTCGGTCCTGGCCTGGGCGACGAGCAGATCGACCTCGTCGAGCTCGACCTCGAGCCGGGCCAGCTCGTCGGCCATCCGCGCGGAGACCTCCGGCAGGCTGGCCGGCGCGGTCGGTGTCGGTGCGATGTCGGTCATCGAGGCATGCGTCCTGTGAGGATCCCCGGTCAGTCTTCGGGCATCCGGATCCAGCCCTGGCGCATCGCGTAGACGACGGCCTGGGTCCGGTCGTTGACCGAGAGCTTGCGCAGGATCGAGCTCATGTGGTTCTTGACGGTCTGCTCGCTGATCGAGAGCGCATAGGCGACCTGCTTGTTGGTCATGCCCTGGGCGATGTTGTCGAGGATCTCGACCTCGCGAGGCGAGAGCGGAGCGAAGATCGGGGCGGCGTCCTGACCGTAGACCGCCAGTTCCCGGAACTCCTTGAGGACCCGCGAGGCGACGGCCGGCTTGGAGAACACCTTGTCGTTGATGAGATATTCGCCGGCGACCACGCGGCGGATGATCGTGACGAGGTCATCCGGCCCGACGTCCTTGAGGATGAACGCGGCGGCGCCGGCCTTGATCGCCTCGAACAGCGCGTCCTCGTCCTCGCTCACGGCGAGCACGATGATCGCCGTCGACGGCA
>DASYJV010000153.1:0-10704 GCA_035996105.1 Candidatus Limnocylindrales bacterium
CCTCGAACGCGGTCTGGCCGGGATGGGTGCATCGTCCCGGGCCGCCGGCATCGTCCGCGCCCAGGGCGGCACGCCCGCCACCGTCGCGCTCGGTCGCTGGACGATCGATTTCTACCGTGGCCAGCAGGCGGCGTACGGCACCGACTCAGGCTTTCGCGAGCTCGGCTACCTGATCCTCGCGGTCACCGAGGAGGATGAGCGCGCAGGCCGCGAGCGCGTGGCGATGCAGCAGGCGGAGGGCCTCCAGGTCACCTGGCTGGACCCGGACCAGGCGGCGATCACGGCCGTGACCCTGGCGGTCGACGGCCAGCGTGGCGGGAGCTATCTCGCGAGCGACGGCGCGATCGACCCGCCGCGCAACGTCCGTGCGTACTCGCTGGCGATGCAGGCGAGCGGCGTCGAGCTGCGCGAGCGCACCGCCTTCACCGGTCTCCGAACCACCCGGACCGCCAGCGGCGGCAGGAGGGTGATCGGGGTGGAGACCTCGGGGGGCCCGATCCAGACCGGTCACGTGCTGCTGACCGGCGGACCGAGCCTCCGCGCGGTGGGACGCCTGGCCGGCGTTCGCATCCCGGCCGGCGCGGCCCGTCACACGGTTGCCGTCCTCGAGCCGCACCCGGTCTTCGATGTCGACCGGATGCCGATGGTCTTCGATATCGGCGCGGGCCTCTATTGGCGGATCGAGGAAGGCGGCTTGCTGTACGGCTGGAGCAACGCCGACGAGCTGCCGGGCGAGGGGAAGGCGATCGACTGGTCCTTCCACGACCGGATGCGAGCGCGACTCAGCGACCTCGTCCCCGTCACCCGCGACCTCGGTCTGCGTCGGATCTGGGCCGCGACGATCGACTACACGCCGGACCACCTTCCCATCCTCGGACCGGCGCTCGACGATCACGGCGAACCGATCGAGGGAGTGACCGTCGCGTCGCCCGGTGGCCACGGCATGATGTGGGGGCCGGCCGTCGCCCGCGTCGCCGCGGACCTCGTGCTCCACGGTCGGTCGGCCATCATCGACGCCTCGGAGCTCGGGCTCGACCGGTTCGACGGGCAGGGCCGCAGCCGCCTGGCCAGCGACCCGATCGCGCTCCCGTTCCCGCTCAGCGCCGACTGACCCGGTCCGGTTGGCGCGGACGGTCAGATCTGGAGCTGCGCCAGCTCGTTCTGGGTTACCTCGTCCGGTCGCTTGCCGAGGATGATCATGCCCAGGACGCTGTCGGTGGTCGCGTCGGCCTTGTTGACGGTGTCGACGAGCCGACCGTGGTACATGACGCTGATCCGGTCCGACAGGTCGAACACGTCGTGGATGTCGTGGCTGATGAGGAAGATCCCGATCCCCTCGGTCTTGAGCTGGCGGATCAAGTCCCGGACCTGCGCGGTCTCCGCCGGCCCGAGCGCCGCGGTCGGCTCGTCCATGATCAGGATCCTGGCATTGAAGTGCACCGCGCGGGCGATCGCGACCGCCTGCCGCTGGCCGCCCGAGAGTGACTTCACCGGGCTGGTGAAGTTCCTGAAGTTGGGATTCAGGCGACCCATCACCTTGCGGGTCGCGTCCTCCATCGCCGAATCGTCGAGCGTCCCCCAACGGGTCGTCATCTCGCGGCCGAGGAACAGGTTTGACGGGGCGTCGACGTTGTCCGCCAGGGCCAGGGTCTGGTAGATGGTCTCGATGCCGTACGCCTTGGCATCCCGCGGGTTCGAGATCGACGCCGCCTTGCCATCGATGCGGATCTCGCCCGAGTCGGCCTTGTGGGCGCCCGACAGCACGCGCGTGAGGGTGGACTTGCCGGCGCCATTACCGCCCACCATCCCGATGACCTCACCGGGATAGAGATCGACCGAGACGTCCCTGACCGCGTGCAGGCCTCCGAACGCGACACTGATGTTGCGCATCTCGACGAGCTTCGTTCGCTCCGCGACCGTCATCGTTCGTATCCCTCGCCGCTACCTGGCCCGTCGCCGGTTGTAGGTGTCGAGGCCGACCGCGATCACCAGGACCGCGCCGGCGAAGATGTTCTGTTGCGGCGACGACAGGCCGACGAAGGCCAGCCCGTAGCGCAGCGCCTGCATCACCAGGGCGCCGAGCACGGCGCCTGGGATGGTCCCGATGCCGCCGGAGAACGAGGTCCCGCCGACGACGGCCGCGGCGATCACGTCGAGCTCGTAGCCCGAACCGACATCGAGCGTCGAGCCGTTGAGCCGGGCGGCCGAGATCGCACCCGCGATCCCGCACAGGACGCCCATCAAGGTGAACGTCTTCATGATCGTCAGGCGCGTGTTGATCCCGGCCAACTCGGCCGCGTCGGGGTTGCCGCCGTAGGCGTACACATAGCGACCGAAGCGACGCCGCGTCGCGATGAAGGTCATGACCATGGTCACGACCATCAGGATGACGATCGGGAAGGGGATGCCCGCCGGGATGCCGCCGTCCGGCACCGGGACCCCGTGATCCAGGGCCCATTTCCGGGCCAGGCCCTCCGGCCACAGGTACGCGTTGGCGTAGGCCACCAGGCCGAGAACGACCGCACAGCCGACCAGCCCGATCAGGACCTCGGCCCACATCGGCCGCTGTCCGAACCCGAACTTTCGCCGCTGGCGGCGGGCGTAGACCAGGTAGCCGATGATCGCGAGGCAGATGAGCGCGCCGACCAGCCAGCTCAGGACCGCGCCCAGCGATCCTTCGGGACCGCCGCCGAGGAGCTGGAAGACCGGATCCAGCCCGGAGATGGATGCCCCCTGCGACAGCTGCCAGACGATGCCCCGAAAGGCCAGCAGACCGCCCAGCGTGACGATGAACGAGGGCACGCCGATGTAGGCGATGATGAACCCCTGGAACCCGCCGAGGACGGCCCCGACGACGAGCCCCAGTCCGAGCGCGATGACCCACAGGAACGGGTTGTCGAAGCCGAGGACCTTGGGCAGGATGTCGGTCATCAGCAGGGCGTAGACCATCGAGACGACGCCGACGATCGACCCCACAGAGAGGTCGATGTTGCGCGAGACGATCACGAGGACCATCCCCGTCGCGATGATCGCGATCGACGCCGTCTGGACGGACAGGGCGACGATGTTGACCGGCTCGAGGAACTGGCCGCCGGTCAGCACGCCGAAGACGAGGACGATGACGACGAGGGCGGCGACCAGCCCGAGGAGTCGGAGGTCGACCTCCATGGAAGCCACCAGCTGGCGAAGGGATGGGCGCCCGCCTTCGGCGGATGCGGGCGCTGCAGGCGCGGTGCCGGCCACCTCGGTCATGGTCGCCCTTCCCTGGACTCAGATACCTTCCATGGGTCAGATGCAAGCGACCCGCGCGCGAGGATCGCGCACGGGTCGTCAGGTTCGCTACGGCTCGAGGAGCCCTACTTGCAGGCCGCCGGCGCCTTCGCTGCGTCGACGCCGTTGCACAGGACGGCCTTGGTGATCCAGCCCTGGTCGAGCGGGACGTTGAGGTTGTCGAAGGTGATCGCGACCGGGGTCAGGACCACCGACTTGACGGTCACGCCGCCGGGGGTCTTGAAGTCCGCGGTCCCGGTCGTGGCCGGCTTGACGTAGTCCTTGAGGTCGGCCGGAGCCTTGACGTCGGCAAGCGCGGTGCCCTTGCACAGCTGGATGGCTGCGTCGCCGGCGGTCTTGCCCAGCGCGAAGGCGTCCTTCCAGACGTCGACCGTCTGGAGGCCCTTGGCCACGTTGTTGAGGTTGGCTTCGTCGCCGTCCTGGCCGCTCACCGGGACCGTCCCGGCCAGACCGACCTTCTGGAGCGCGGCCACCACGCCGATGGCCATGCTGTCGTTCTCGGAGACGACGGCATCGATCTTGTTGCTGGCCTGGTTGAGGGCCGTTTCCATGTTCTTCTGGGCGTTCTCGGTCTTCCAGTCGGTCGTGTAGTCCTCGTACACGATCTTGATCGCGCCACCGGTGGCGCCCTTGGCGGGCAGACCGGCATCGGTCATCCCGTCGCGCAGGAAGTTCGAGTTCGGGTCGCCCGCGTTGCCCTTGATGACGGCGTAGTTGCCGGCCGGCTTGGCCTTCATGATGGCCTGCGCCTCGAGCGTGCCGACCTTCTTGTTGTCGAAGGTCAGGTACAGCGCGGACGGATCCTCGATGAGGCGGTCATAGGCGATGACCGGGATGCCCGCCGCCTTGGCCTTCGCCACCGCCGGCAGGATCAGCTTGGTGTCCTGGGCCAGGATCACGAGGACCTTGGCGCCCTGGCCGATCATGCTGTCGATGTCGGTCAGCTGCTGCTCCATCTTGAGGTTCGCGTCGGCGCGGATGTATTTCCCGCCGGCCGCCTCGATGGCCGCCTTCATGGCCGGTTCGTCGGCCTTCGCCCAGCGCGGCTGCTGGTAGTTGTTCCACGACACACCGACGGTGCAGCCCGTGGCCGCACCCGATCCAGCCGCCGTGCTCGGTTTGGCACTGCCACCGCTGCTGCCGCAAGCGGCCGCGACCATCGCGACGACGCCCACGAGCAGCCCCATCTTTCGAATCGACATGCTGTTGCTCCTCCTCGATCTGATTGCCAGTACCCCTCCAGGATCACTCAGGTTCCGGCTAGGCTACCACCCTCTCCTTGGCGCGAAGCGACCGAAGCACGGGCGAGCCGGTCGGCCTCGCAGGGCATCCATCGGATGCGTCGATACCCGTCATGCGCTGGCCAGCCCGAGCAGCGCGCTTCGCGGGACGAGCCATCCTGCCGGGTCGGCCAGGAGCGGCTGGAACGCGAGCTCCGCCGCACCGAGCAGCGGGGCGTCCACCCCCAGGGTTGCCGGGACCACGCGCACGATGGCGCGAGGCGCGGCCAGGGCGCGGCGGTCGAGCTCGGTCTCGATGCTCCTCGCCACGTACGGGTGGATCCGCGCGAAGAGCCCGCCGAGCACGATCATGCGCGGGTTGAGCAGATTGACGAGTCCGGCCAGCCCGATGCCGAGCCAGCGACCCACCGTGTCGAGTGCCGCGAGCGCGGCCGGCGAGCCTGCTTCGGCTTCCCGCAGGACCGCATCCACCTCGCCCGGCCCGCCACCGGGCGGATGTCCCGCCAGGCGCAGGAGCGCCGGCTCGCCGATCTCGGTCTCCCAGCAACCGACCGACCCGCAGCGGCACGGGCTCCCGGCCGGGTTGACCGGCATGTGGCCGACCTCGCCGCCGTAGCCCGCGACCCCCGTCAGCGGCCGGCCGTCAACGATCATCCCGCCGCCGACGCCGTACTCGCCGGAGATGAAGAGGAGGTGGTCGCAACCCCTGGCCGCGCCACGCAGCCCTTCGACGAGCGCGCCCAGATCGGCGTCATTGGCGACCGAGATCGGGACCGGCAGGTCGAGGATGGCGGCCAGCCGCTCGCCGAGCGGGACGTCGCGCCAGCCGAGGTTGGGCGCCGTGGAAACGAGGCCATCGCTTCGGCGAACGACACCCACCACGGCGACGCCGACCCCGACCAGGGGCATCCGCGGGTGGCGGGCACGCATCGCGTTGGCCATATCGGCAAGGTCGGCGGCGATCGCGTCCACGGATGCGCACGTGCTGGGCCGGTCGATCCGTTCGACTTCGAACACGGTCCCGCCCAGCCCGACCAGCGCGATGGCCAGGGAATCGACGGCGATGTCCAGGGCGAGGACCGCGGCGCCGTACGGGTTCAGCGAGACGAGCGGCGACGGCCGACCCGGGGCACCGTGCGGCAGGGCCCGTTCTTCGGTCGTGAGATCAGCGGCGGCCAGCTCTCCGATCAGACCGCGGATCGCGCTCCGGGTGAGTCCCGTGCGGGTCACCAGTGCGGAGCGGGAGAGTGGGCCGTCGGCGTGGAGTGCCTCGAGGATGGCACTGAGGTTCGCCCGGCGAACGGTCTCGCTGCGCTGCCCGATCGCCTCCAGACGCATCGTCACCGGTTTGTGTTCCTCTCTTCCAAATGCTGTGACACACTGGTCCATCGGCCCTGCCGGTGTCAAGGGCAGATGGATGAGAGAGGGTGTTGACGCCATGGACGCCCCGATGCACGGTACGCGCTGACCATGACGACCCTTCGGTGGGGGATCCTCGGGCCTGGCCGCATCGCTCCCCGCCTGGTTCGGGCCGTCGCCGGCTGTGCCCGTGCCGAGCTGGCTGGTGTGGCCAGCCGCGACGGCGCTCGAGCCGCGGTCTTCGCGGCGGATCACCGGATCCCCAGGTCGTTCGGCTCGTACGACGCGCTGCTCGAGAGCACGGACATCGACGTCGTCTATGTCTCGCTCCCGAATCACCTGCACGCGCCGTGGACGATCCGGGCGCTCGAGGCGGGCAAGCACGTCCTGTGTGAGAAGCCGCTGGCCCTCAGCGTCGCCGAGGTGGATTCCATCGCGACGGCCGCCGCTCGTGCCGGGCGGATCGCCGTGGAGGCGTTCATGTACCTCCATCACCCCCAGATCCTGCATGCGGTCGAGCTCGCGCGGAGCGGCGCGCTTGGCCGCCTCGAGCTGGTGAACGGATCCTTTTCGTTCTTCCTCGATCATCCCGACGACCCGCGCATCGACCCGGCGGCCGGCGGCGGATCCCTGTGGGATGTCGGTTGCTATCCGGTGAGCCTCGCCCGCCGGATCGCGGGCGAAGACCCGGATCGCGTGGCTGGGTTCGCCCGGTTCGACGAGCTCGGCGTGGACCGGACGTTCATCGGCGGCCTGCATTTCCCCGGCGGGTTGCTGGCCCAGTTCGACTGCGGCTTCGCCTCACCGCCACGCGAGCGGGTCGAGATCGTGGGCAGTGACGCAACGCTCGAGCTCCGCGCCCCGTTCCTGCCGGAGCCCGATGGGCCGCCGCCATCCCTGACGATGTGGCGCGACGGGGAGGCCACGACGATCGACATCGCCACGGTCGATCAATATCAGGCCGAGGTGGAGGACCTGACCGCGGCCATCCTCGACGGCACGACCCCGCGCGTCGACCTCGGCTTCAGCCGCGGCGGGATCGCGACGCTCGTCGAGCTCGACCGATCCGCCCGCCGCGTCTCCGCACCCGTCACCGTCTGAACCGAGAGGAGCATCACCGGGATGGACCCCCAGGCCACCCCCCAGCTGGACGCCGGACCACCGGGCACCGAACCCGGGCTCGCGCTCGAACCCGCGGCCCGTCGTGCCCGACTGCCGACGGCGATCGCCATCGTCGCGGCCCTCTCGCTGGTCGGGGTCACGATGATCGGGCTGGCGGTCAGGCCGTGGGGCAGCCAGCCGTCCTGTCCGCCCACCGCGAACCACCCGGAGTGGTCGGTCGCGCGCCGCTGGGACGAGGCGCTCCTCGACGCCATCCGCCGGTCGCTCCCGAACCCACCAGTCCACGCTCGGAACCTGTTCCACACCTCGGTCGCGATGTGGGACGCGTGGGCCGCCTACGACCCGACGGCGTCGGGCTACATCGTCAAGGAGAAGCTGCACGCCGCCGAACCGGCGGCGGCCCGCGCTGAGGCGATCAGCTACGCCGCCTATCGCGTCCTGGCCAGCCGATTCGCCAAGGCCGTCGGCGGCGCGGACTCGATCTCGGAGTTCGCCGACGTGATGGACACGCTGTGCTATCGGCTCGACGTCACGCGGACCGATGGCAGCTCGCCGGCCGCGCTCGGCAATCGTGTCGCCGCTGCGGTCCTGGCCTACGGGCTCGCCGACGGCTCCAACCAGGCCAACGGCTATGCCTCGCCGGACTACAAGCCGGTCAACCAGCCGCTCGTCGTCGCCAAGTCTGGGACGACCATGACCGACCCGAACCGCTGGCAGCCCCTCCAGCTGGCGCACATGATCTCGCAGAACGGGATCCCGGTCGAGAACGGGGTCCAACAGGCGGTCGGTCCGCACTGGGGTCACGTGACGGGTTTCGCGCTCCCGGCCGGCGGAGCGAACGGGGTCCCGATGGACCCCGGACCGCCACCGCGGCTCGGCGATCCGGTGAGCGACGAGGCGTACAAGCAGCAGGCCGTCGAGGTCATCCGGGACAGCAGCCTGCTCGACCCCACGACTCGCGTGATGATCGACATCTCGCCGGGCGCTCGGGGCGCTGATCCCCTCGGCACCAACGACGGCACCGGCCACCGGGTGAATCCCGCGACCGGGGCCCCGTACGCTCCGGATCTCGTCAACCAGGGCGACTACGCCCGCGCGCTCACCGAGTTCTGGGCCGACGGGCCCAAGTCCGAGACGCCGCCGGGTCACTGGGATGTCATCGCCAACACCGTGTCCGATGAGCTCGATCCGAACCTCAGGATCGGCGGCAACGGGGCCAGCGTCGATCGGCTCCAGTGGGACGTGAAGCTGTACCTCGCGCTCAATGGCGCGACCCACGATGCGGCCATCGCCGCGTGGGGACTCAAGGGCCACTACGACGGGGTTCGTCCGATCTCGATGATCCGTTACCTTGCCGCACGCGGCCAGTCGACCAACCCTGACCTGCCGTCCTACGACACGGAAGGCCTGCCGCTCGTGCCGAATCTCATCGAGCTCATCACCGCCGGGACGACCGCCCCCGGCCAGCGCCACGCGGCGCTCGCCGGCCACGAGGGCGAGATCGCCATCCGGGCCTGGGCAGGCAACCCGGCGGACCCCAAGACCGGGACCGGCGGCGTGGCCTGGATCCTGGGGGTGGATTGGGTGCCCTATCAGCAGGCCACCTTCGTGACGCCGTCGTTCCAGGGCTATCCCTCGGGGCACAGCACCTTCAGCCGCGCCGCGGCCGAAGTCCTGACCGGCTTCACCGGGAGCGAATTCGTCCCGGGCGGACTCGATTCGTGGACGACCAAGCCGGGTCAGCTCAGGGTCGAGGCGGGCCCGACCGCACCGGTCACCCTCCAGTGGGCGACCTACTACGACGCCGCCGACATGGCCGGCCAATCGAGGCTCTATGGCGGCATCCATATCCAGTCCGATGACTTCAACGGCCGTCGGATCGGGTCGGCCTGCGGCATCGAGGCGTGGACGCTCGCCCAGCGCTACTACGCGGGTCGCGTCGGTTCGTGACCGACGCGCCATCGGCCGCCGAGGGCGGGCCGCGGCGCGGGCGGCGTGTGGGCCGTCGCCCGGGCCGCATCATCTCCGGCATCCTGCTCGTCGGCGTCATCGCGGCGATCGCGTTCGTGGCGGCCCCCGCCCTGACCGGATCCGGCGGCCGGACGCCGACCACCGCCTCGGGCGCACCGCACTTCGTCGAGGAGGCCGTGCAGGCCGGGCTCGATCACCGCTACGAGGGTGACTTCCGGTTCGCGGTGGGCGGCGGCGTCGCGGCGCTAGACTGCGATCAGGACGGCAAGCCCGACCTGTACCTCGCCGGCGGCAGCCTGCCCGCGACCCTCTATAGGAACGTCGGCCTGATCGGCGGCCCGCTCCGGTTCGAGCGGCTGGCGGACCCTGCCATCGAGCTGGCCGGCGTCACCGGGGCCTACCCGATCGATATCGATGGTGACGGTCGGGTCGATCTGGTCGTCCTGCGGGCGGGTCAGACCGTGCTCCTGCGCGGTCTCGGCGACTGCCGGTTCGAGCGGGCGAACGAGCGCTGGTCGGTTGCCGGCGGACATGCCCTGGCATCGGCATTCAGCGCCACCTGGGAGGGCTCGGCGACCCTGCCGACCCTCGCCTTGGGCTCGTATCTCGGTCTCGACGCCGCCGGTCAGCCGACCAGCACGTGCGGCGAGAACACCCTCCTCCGACCCGATCCGGCCGGGCCGCGGTACGGCGCGCCCATCGTCCTGTCACCCGGCTATTGCGCGCTGTCGATGCTGTTCAGCAGCTGGGACCACTCCGGCCGGCGCGACCTGCGGGTCAGCAACGATCGCGAGTTCTATGACGCGGTCAACGGCCAGGAGCAGCTCTGGCGGGTCCAGCCGGGCGCCGCACCGCGCCCGTACACCGACGCCGACGGCTGGGTCGCGCTCCAGATCGAAGGGATGGGCATCGCCAGCTACGACCTGACGAACGACGGCTATCCCGAGGTCTTCCTCACCAGCCAGGGACCGAACCGTCTCCAGACGCTGCTCGCGGGAGCCAGCCAGCCGAGCTATCGGGACATCGGGCTCAAGCGCGGCGTCTACGCCGAGACCCCGTTCGCCGGGGGCGACCCGCTGCCGTCGACCGCGTGGCACCCTGAATTCGCGGACGTCAACAACGATGGCTTCATCGACCTCTACATCTCCAAGGGCAACGTCGATGTGCAGCCGGGGCACGCCACGAAGGATCCCAGCAACCTGCTCATCGGCCGGCCGGACGGGACGTTCGCCGAAGGAGCTGATGCGGCCGGCATCCTCGATTACGCGCGAGGCCGTGGCGCCGCCCTGGTCGACTTCAACCTCGACGGGCAGCTGGACCTCGTCCAGGTGGACTACCACGACCGGGTGCAGCTGTGGCGGAACGTCGGCTCGGGGACGGCCGCACGCCCGGAAGCGATGGGTCACTGGATCGGTCTGCGCCTCGTCCAGCCGGCGCCCGATGGCGACGCGATCGGCGCCTGGGTCGAGGTCAGGGTCGGCGACCTGACCTTGCGTCGCGAGTTGAGCGTGGGCGGTGGACACGCCGGCGGCCAGCTGGGCTGGATCCATTTCGGCCTCGGACCCGCGACCACCGCCGAGGTCCGCGTCCAATGGCCCGACGGTCTGCTTGGTCCATGGCAGCATGTGGCGGCCGACGGGTTCGTGGTCATCGAACGCGGCGCGGCCGAGTCGCGCCGCTGGGTGCCCGGCGGGCAATGAGCAGAGGACGGACACGATGA
>DASYJV010000154.1:0-1980 GCA_035996105.1 Candidatus Limnocylindrales bacterium
GGGCCTCGTCGCTGGCCGCGACGGCCGCACGGGTGGCGACGACCTTGGCGAGGGCCACGTCCGCGGCGGCCGCCGCCAGCTCGGCCGGGTCAGCCGGGTCAGTCCTCGCCGTCGCGGCATCCCACCGGCCCGCGACGTCGAGCACCACGATGCGGGCCGCGCGCAGCTCGGCATCGAGACGCCCGAGCCGCAGCTGGACGCTCGGGACCTCCGCGACGGAGGTCGACCCGTCGCCGGGTCGTCGGTCGATGGCCCAGCGGGCCACCGCGTGGCGGGCACCCTCTCCGACCCCGAGATAGGTCGCCGCGATGGCGATCCCGAACCACGCGCCCGGCGCCGGTCCGCGGGGATCCGGAGCGGCGATCCGTCGGCGGAACGCCAGCGCATCGGCCGGGACCTCGACGTCGTCGAGGACCAGCCGGCCGGACGCCGAGCCACGCATCCCCAGCGCCTCGAAGCCAGGCCGTCGCGCGACGCCGTCCGTCGCCAGATCGACCAGCCAGACGCCGACCTCGGCCGGATCGGTCCCATCGATCCGCGCCGTCACGAACGCGTGGGTCAGGTTCGGAAGCCAGGTGGTCCAGGTCTTCTCCCCGGTCAGCCGCCACGAGCCGTCCGCCTCGAGCGTCGCGCTCGTGCCCGGGATGGCGCCACGGGCAGGCGAACCGCCACCCTCCTCGGTCGCGGCGTTGTTGACCAGCGCGCCGCCGTCGACGATCGAGCGGAAGAGCCGGCGGCGAAGGTCGTCCGGCACACCGGCCGAATCGACGAGTGCCCCCACGACGTGGACCTGCATCGCGAACCCGAGCGCCGTCGAGCCATCGATGGCGCCGATGGCCATGAGGACCTCGGCGGACTGGCGCATCCGGGCACCGAGCCCGCCCTCGGCGACCGGCACGACCAGGCGATGCAGCCCGGCCCGGACGATCGCCTCGGCGGCACGTGGCTCGAAGGCGTCGCCAAGCTCCAGCGCGCTCAGTCGATCGGTCGCAGCAGCCAGCGCCCGTTCGATGTCGCTCACGGGGTCGTCTTCCGCGCCCAGGCCATCGACTTGATCGGCCGCCCGGCGCTCGAATCCTCGATCAGGGTGGTGAGCCGGCGTTCCCTCGTCGACGCCTGCTTGGCCGCGATGACCCAATGCCTCACGGTCTTCCGATAGGAGGGTGACCGTCGCTCCCAGTCGGCCCACGCGGCGGCGTCGGCACGGAAACGCGCCGTTTCGTCGGGCGAGAAGGCACCGTCCGGTCGCTCATATGAGTAGACCCCGGTCTTCGCCTCGGATCGCGCCTCGAAGGCAGCCAGACCCATCGGGCGCATCCTGCCCTGGGCGGTCAGCGCCGCGACCTTGGCGACATTGATCGCGCTCCAGTTGCTCCGCTTGCGTCGCGGCGTGAACCGCTGGACGTGCGCCGCCTCGTCGACCCGCTGGAGGATCCCGTCGATCCAGCCGACACACAGGGCCTCGTCGACGGCCTCGGTCCACACGACGCTGGGTTTGCCGGTCGCCTTCTTGTGGTAGCCGAGCCATAGCTCGTCGGCGGTCGCATGGTTGGCATCGAACCAGTCGCGGAGCTCGGCCGGGCTCGCGAAGAACCGCACGTCGTGCGGCCGCATCCTCACCATGACGCGTCGAGATCGCGGGCCACGGTCAGATCGAGTTGCCGACCTGGGAGAGGATGACCCTGAGCTGATCTCCCGCCAGCGCCAGGAGGGCGAACGAGAGCAGCCCCATGAGCACGACCAGCACCAGGCAGGTGGCGAACGCGAGGCCCGACCCGCCCGGGGCAGGCTGGACGACCACCGACCTCGCCCATCGGTCGTGGATGCCCTGCCGAAGCGGGTTGGTCGCCGTCGTGACCAGGAGCACCAGGACCCAAACCAGCGAGATGAGGCCGACGTACGGACCGATGCCGGGGACCAGCGTCAGGATCGAGATCGCGCCGGTGAGCGCGATCCAGCGCAGCACGGCGTCATTGATCG
>DASYJV010000155.1:0-11347 GCA_035996105.1 Candidatus Limnocylindrales bacterium
GACGATCGCGATCGGACCACCGAGGGCGGCCTCGGGCGTGACGTGACCGACCATCAGCCCGTGCGTGCCGCCCGAGAAGCGGCCATCGGTGAGCAGTGCCACCGAATCACCGAGCCCCTCGCCGACGAGGGCCCCGGTCACGAGCAGCATCTCCTGCATCCCGGGCCCCCCGACCGGGCCCTCGTAGCGGATGACGACCACGTCACCGGGCTTGATCTGCTGGGCCCGCACGGCGTCATAGCAGGCCGCCTCGGAGTCGAAGACCCGGGCCGGCCCGCGATGCTGGCGGCGCTCGTGACCCGCCAGCTTGACCACGCAGCCATCTGGCGCGAGGGACCCGTGCAGGATGGCCCGGCCGCCGGTCGGCTTGAGCGGGGTCTCGAGCGGGACGACGACGCGTTGACCGGGCGTCTCGACGACGTCGGCGGCGATGCGGGCGATCGTGCGGCCATCGACCGTCGGCGCGTCGCCGTGGAGGAGACCCGGACGCTTGAGCAGCTCGCGCATGACCAGGGCGATGCCGCCCGCCTCGAACATGTCGGTCGCGGTGTATCGCCCGCCGGGCTGCATGTCGGCGACGATCGGGGTCCGATCGGCGATCGTTCCGAACTCGTCGATATCGAGCGGGATCCCGTATTCGTGGGCGATGGCCAGCACGTGCAGGACGCCGTTGGTCGAACCGCCGGTCGCGGCGATGCTGGCGATGCCGTTCTCGAGCGCGGCCCGCGTGACGATCGAGGATGGGCGGACGTCGCGGCGGACCAGGTCCATGACCAGCTCACCGGCGGCGTACGCCGCGTCGTCCTTGGTCGGATCCTCCGCCGGGATGCCGTTCAGGCCGGCCGGCGACAGGCCGATGCATTCGAGGACCATGCTCATCGTGTTGGCGGTGAACTGGCCGCCGCAGGCGCCCGGCCCGGGACAGGCGGCGTTTTCGACCTCGTACAGCCGCTCGAGGGTGATCTTTCCCGCCCGGTAGGCGCCGATCGCCTCGAAGACCGTGACGACCGTGGCGTTGCGAACGCCATCGACGACGCCCGGATAGATCGTCCCGTTGTAGAGCGCCAGACCCGGGACATCGAGCCGTCCGAGCGCCATCGCCGCGCCCGGGATCGTCTTGTCGCAGCCGACCAGGCAGACGAGGCCGTCGAACAGGTGACCGCGAACCACCAGCTCGATCGAATCGGCGATGACCTCACGGCTGACGAGCGATGCCTTCATCCCCTCGGTGCCCATCGAGACGCCGTCGCTGACCGCGATCGTGTTGAACTCCATGGGCGTCCCACCAGCCGCGCGGATCCCGGCCTTGACCCGCTCCGCCAGGCGACGCTGGTTGTAGTTGCACGGCATCGTCTCGATCCAGTTCGTCGCCACGCCGACCAGCGGCTTGGCCAGATCCTCGTCCGTGAAGCCGATGGCCTTGAGCATCGCGCGCGCCGCGGCGCGGTCCGGCCCGTCGGTCAACGCCGCCGAATGGCGTTTCGCAGGATCCGATCTGGGTGGCGCGTCGGACATCCGGTTCCTCCTGGGGTGGCGGGGTCGCTGCCCCTAGTGTCGCAGGCAGGCGCCAGTATCGGCCGCCGTCTGGCGTCCGATGGCCGGTGCGATGCGTGCCGAGACCTCGGTCGGTGACAGCGCATAGCCGACGTCGGGGTTCGTGCGCGCCTCGGCGAAGACGACGCCGCCGACCGTCCCATCGGTCAGGACGAGCGGACCACCGCTGTCGCCGCGATCGATCGCCGCGCGCAGCTCCAGGATCTCCCGGCGGACCAGGCCGGCGCCGTAGATGTCGTGGCCGGTCGCCGGGTATCGGCCGGTGATGGCGGCCGGGACGATGGTCAATGCGCCGCCACCCGGGTACCCGAGCGTGGCACCGAGCGCTCCCCGACCGGGGTCGACGCGCGCCAGCGAGAGCGGCACGGCATGGAGGCCGGGGACGTACAGCAGCGCGATATCGAGCGACGGGTCGAAGAGGACCGGGATCGCATCGAGGAGGCGTCCGCCGGTCGAATTGACGCGCACGCTGTGTCCGCGCGCGCCGGCGACGACATGGGCGTTGGTGACGACGTAGCTGTCCGCCGTGACGAAGCCGGTGCCCAGCGTCGAGAAGCCGCAGGTGGCGGCCGTGACCTTGAGCGTGCTCGCCTCGGCGACGGCCGCGATGGCACGGGCGACCGGGTCGGCGGGGCGGTCGACCGGCGCAGCGGGGAGTGGCTCGAAGCCGACGAACACGTCGGGCAGACCACTGGCGTCGAGCAGCCCGCTCAGCCCGACCGCGATCTCGGTCGGTGGCGGCAGGATCGATGCCATCGCCCGGACCACGGTCGAGGCGCCGGCAGCCTCCGCAAGGCGCGGGATGGGGCCCTCGGCCATGAGCGTGCCCGCGAGCCACACGATAAGCAGGGCCTGGACCGCCCCGAAGCCCGCGCCCACCGTGCGATCGGCGGCGCTCAGGAACCCCTCGCCGAGACGTCGCGCCAGCCCGCGGCCCAGCCCCGCGCCAAGCGACTCCCCGACCGCGACGGCTCCGACCAGCCCGATCAGCACGACCATCGGACGCACGCTCGGATCGACGCCCGAGATCGGACCGGAGAGATGCGGCAGGGCGAACAGGGCGATCGCGCCCCCGGCGACCGCCCCGAGCAGCCCGGTCACCTGCGGGATCGCGCCGGATCGCCAGCCGAGGATCACCGAGACGACGATCAGCAGGAGCGCGATGGCATCGAGCTCGTTCACCGCCCGATCGTCCCACAGGAAGCCGGACGGTGCCCCGCCCGGCCGATCAGGTCAGCTGACGATCACCGAGATCGGAGCCGCGCCACCGGTCGCGTCGCTGATGGTGTAGCTGCCCGACGGCAGATCGCCGAGGTCCACGATCGCACGCTTCGACTCGGCGATCATGTCGCACACCACGTCGCCCGGGCCACGGCCCTCGCGCAGCGTGATCACGAACGATCCGGCGTTCCGCGCGACCACGATCGAATCGAGCACGCTGCAGGGTTCGATACCGCTGCTGAAGTGGACGGCGATGACCACCCGGCGCCCGTCGACGACCGAACTGAACCGAGTCGCCGGGATCGGGTGGACGTCGAGCTGGCCGGGCCTGGGGGTGACGATCCGGCCGGCGGGATCGACGGGGACCGGGCCTGCGCCGATCGGCAGGTCGCTGCCGATCGACCCGTTCGGATCGGACGAGGCGGCACCGGAGGCCGCGGGCGTGGCGGGACCGGCGCTGGTCGGCGGCTGGCTCGCTCCGGGACTCGCGGAGGCAGTCGCGGCCGGCGGCAACCCCGCTGACGCGCAGCCGGCCAGGACCGGGATGATCGCCATGGCGAGAACGAGAGCGACGGAGCGGATGAGCCGAAGGTTCGGCTGTCGGGGGGTGTGCATGCGCCGGAGACGGGCGGAAGCCGCGGCCGGTTCCGCGAGGGCGACGGCCAGGTGTCAGCCGGCCCCGGCGAGCGAATCGATGCGCGGCGGGTGCGCTGTCTCCCAGGCTTCGATCTCGCCCTCCTTGGACAGGAGGTAGCCGAGCTCGTCGGTCCCGGCCAGGATCATCCGCTTGGCGAAGGAGTCGATCTCGAAGTCGATCGTCGAGCCATCCGGGAGCAGGACCCCCTGCTCGGCGAGGTCGATCGTCAGCTGGAGATCCGGGTCATCCTCGATCATCTGGAACAGACGAGCGTGGGTCGCCGCGTCCACGACGATCGGGAGCACGCCGTTCTTGAGGCTGTTGATCCTGAAGATGTCGGCGTATGAGGTCGACAGGATCGCCCGGACCCCCCATGCCGTCAGCGCCCAGGGCGCGTGCTCGCGCGAGGAACCGGCACCGAAATTGTCGCCGACGACGAGGATCCGGCGCCCCGCCATCTCCGGTCGATCGAGGATGAACCGCGGCTCCCTGAGCGAGCCGTCCTCGTTGAACCGCCAGTCGCGAAAGAGCGCATCGGCGAGGCCGACCTTGTCGGTCAGCTTGAGATAGCGCGCCGGGACGATCTGGTCGGTGTCGACGTTCTCGTCGGCGAGCGGGATCACCTTGCTGGTGAAGACGCTGAACCGCTCGGGCATCTCAGCGACCGCCGACGGCCGCGAGCGTAGCGATCCCGGGGAGCCGACGTGGGTCGGCCACGACCCCGGCGATCGCGCTGGCCGCTGCGGTCAGTGGCGAGGCCAGGAAGGTCCGACCACCCTTGCCCTGGCGGCCCTCGAAATTGCGATTGCTGGTGCTGACCGCGTACTGCCCGGGGCTGAGCTGATCACCGTTCATGGCGATGCACATGGAGCAGCCGGCCTCGCGCCATTCGGCACCGGCCGCCTTGAAGATCTCCGAGAGACCCTCGCGCTCCGCCTCGCGCTTCACCTCGTCCGAGCCCGGGACGACCATCAGCCGGACCCCGTCGGCCACGTGGCGGTCCTTGAGCACGCTGGCGGCCAGCCGCAGGTCGCTGATGCGACCGTTGGTGCAGCTGCCGACGAACACGACGTCGACCTTCTGGCCGAGGATCGCCTGCCCGGGCTGGAGGTCCATGTATTCGAGCGCCCGCTCGAGCGCCCGGCGCTGGCCGGGGTCGGCCTGGTCGGCGGGGGAGGGGACACGGCTCGTGATCGGGATGCCCATCCCCGGGTTCGTGCCATAGGTGACCATCGGCTCGAGGGTGTCGGCGTCGATGGTGATCGACTTGTCGTAGGTCGCGCCGTCGTCGGTCGGCAGGCGCCGCCAGCCATCGACCGCGGCGTCCCAGGCCGCGCCATGCGGGGCGTGGGTCCGGCCGTGGAGGTAGTCGAAGGTCGTGTCGTCGGGGGCGATGAGCCCGGCCCGGGCGCCCCCTTCGATGCTCATGTTGCAGACGGTCATCCGCTGCTCCATGGTCAGGCCGCGGATCGCCTCACCGGTGTATTCGAAGACGTGGCCCGTTCCGCCGCCGATGCCGATCCGCGCGATCAGCGCGAGGATGATGTCCTTGGCCCCGACGCCCGGCGTCAGCCGCCCGTCGACCCGGACCTCGTAGGTCTTCGGATCGCGCTGGAGGAGTGCCTGGGTGGCGAGCACCATCTCGACCTCGCTCGTCCCGATCCCGAACGCGAGCGCCCCGAAGGCCCCGTGGGTGCTCGTGTGCGAATCGCCGCACACGATGGTCATCCCCGGCTGGGTGAGGCCGAGCTGCGGGCCGATGACGTGGACGATCCCCTGGCCCGGGTCGCCGATGCCATGGAGCGGGATCCCGAACTCGGCACAGTTGGTTTCGAGCTGGTGGACCTGTTTCGCGGCGATCTCATCGAGGAAGGGCAGGCTGCGATCCGTGGTCGGGATCGAGTGGTCGGCGGTCGCGACGGTCTGACCCGGGCGGCGAACCCCGATGCCACGCGCCCGGAGCCCGGAGAACGCCTGGGGGCTGGTGACCTCGTGGACGAGGTGGAGGTCGACCGCGAGGACGGCCGGGGCACCCGGGTCCTGGCTCACGACGTGATCGGTCCAGATCTTTTCGACGATGGTGCGCGGCATGGCAGCGGTCATCTGCCGAGCGTACCAGAGGGGCCGTGGGCAGGCCCCGGACGAAGAAGGAGCGGCCCGAAGGCCGCTCCTCGTCGAGCTGTTACCGGATCGGAGGCGACCCGGTTCCTGCTCATCGCCAGCGCAGGCCCGCGAGGGGTCCCGGTCGCTGGAGGTCGTCGTGCGACGCCGCAGATGGCGCCACGGGCGTGATGCCCGTCAATGCCACTTGAGCCCCGCGCCGAGCGAGAGGGCCATCGTCGCGATAAGCGACACGGCCACGGTGAAGCGCGCCAGGTTCGCCTTCACGGCATCACCTCATAGGATGAGATTTCCGGCGATGGACTCCGGCAACCGGGCGGTCTTCGTTGTCGCCAACGAAGATCCCTGGCTTTGCGTCCCCGACTCACGCCGGGTTTGCCCTGGACGGTCGACCATCACGAGGCGGACGTCGCCTCGTCTCGAACGTTGCGGGCCGGGGACCCATGGGGCCATGCGCCTGTAGTACGGGTCGAGGACGCCCGTCGGGTCAGTGCCCGGACGCACCGCTGGCGGCCGGCGTCTCGAGCGGACCGCGCCCGTGGGTCACCGCCACGATGGCGATCGCCGTCCCGATCCCGATCAGGACGTCGCCGATGCTGAAGATGTTCGCGAGCGGCAGCCAGGCGGGCATCGGGAATATGTCGGTCAGGGGGCCGAAGGCGACGGGCTCGCCGCCAGCCCCGAGGGGTCGCGCATTGACATAGCCGTCGCGGGGAAGGCGGCCGAGTGCCCGGAGGGCATCGGCGCTGACCGGCATGTAACCGCCATTGGCACAGATCGCCAGGAGGTTGGATGCCCCGCCGACGAGCACGACGCGCAGACCGGGGATGGCCAGGTTGCGCCAGACGGCCACGAGCACGGCCAGGTCCGAGGCGACATAGACCGCTGGCGCCAGCGGCCCGAGGGCGTCGCCGACCGGTGTCGAGAACAGCAGCACCTGGACGGCCATCCCGAGCACGATCAGCGGCGCCCAGGCAAGGCGAAGCTCGCCGAGGCGCCCCAATGACCCGCGGGTCAGCAGACTGACGACGAGCCCGACGAGGACGCCGTACAGGATGAACATGCGGGCATCGTCGCGCATCGGTCCTGGGCGCGGTCGCAGCCATTGGTCCCATCGCGGACCGGTACGACGGTGTTCGTCCGCGATGGACCCGTTCACCGGTATAACCGTGGTCCAACCGCGCGCGCTTCCCGGAGGACTCGGCGATCCACGACGATCCGTCCCCAGATCGAATCCTCGGCGAGTCGACGAACCTGCGCGTCGTCCGGATCCGCCTCTTCCTCGCGCTCGTCACGATGTTCGCGATCCCGATCGCCATCGCGGCGCCGGTCATCTATGGACTCGCCTGGGGCTTCGGGACATCGCTGATCGTGCCCACCCTCGCGCTGACCGGGATCGCGGTCCTCCTCGGATCGCTGACGGTCTGGCTCGCGCGTCGCGTGCTCGAGCCCGCCGAGCGGATCGAGGAAGCCCGACGGATCCTCGAGGATGCGTACGATCGCGCCCGGTCCGAAGCGCTGCGCGACCCGCTGACCGGTCTGGGCAACCACCGGGCGTTCCAGGAGGAGATGGAGCGCCAATGGGCGACCGCCACCCGATATGCGCAGCCGCTTGCCCTCGCGATCCTCGACCTGGATGATTTCAAGCTGGTCAACGACCGGCGCGGCCATGCGGTCGGCGACCAGGTCCTGCGGCAGGCCGGGACCAACATCGCGACCTATCTGCGACGGAGTGACCGGGCCTTCCGGGTCGGTGGGGACGAGTTCGCCGTGATCATGCCCGGCACCGACTCGGAAGGCGCGCACACGACCATCCGCCGACTGCTCGCCGCCTGCCTTGACGATGGTGGCGATCCGCGCGATTCGATGGCGGTCTCGTTCTCCGCGGGGATCAGCGAGATCCCGGGCCAGGCGCGCGACCGCGAATCGCTCTACAGCCAGGCCGACGCCGCCGTGTTCTGGGGCAAGCACCACGGCCGCACCTGCGTGACCGTCTACGACGCGGCTCGCCACGACGGGCCGATCACCGCGCGCCCGGCGGCCGAGCTCTCGGCGCTCGTCGCCCGAGTCGCGGCGACCGGGGCGATCCGCGCGGTCTTCCAGCCGATCTACGACCTGACGACGGGCGTGCCGCGCGGCTTCGAGGGGCTGATCCGGCCGCTCCCCGACAGCGGGTTCGCCGACCCGGGCACGATGTTCCAGGCCGCGGAGGCGACCGGCCGGACCGCCGAGCTCGACATCGCCTGTCTCAACACGGTGATGGAGACGGCCGCCCGCCTGCGCCTGCCCGGCTCGCTGACCATCAACCTGTCGCCGCGGACGCTCGAGAACGACGAGTTCAGCGTCCATGCCCTGTTGCGGATGATCGCCCGGCACGGGCTCGACCCCCGCCACATGGTCCTCGAGCTGACCGAGCGGGAGGCGGTCGAGGACGTGGCCAAGCTGCGTCGCGCCGTGGACGCCTGCCGCGTCGCCGGCATCCGGGTGGCGGCCGATGACGTGGGCGCCGGGAACGCCGGGCTGCGGCTGCTCAGCCAGCTCCGCTTCGACATCGTCAAGATCGATCTCTCGCTGGTGCAGGGCGGCGCCCTCCACGCCGCCTCGCTGGAGGTCGTCCGGACCCTGCGCGACCTCGCCGACCGCTGGGGCGCGCTGGTCGTCGCCGAGGGGATCGAGACGCCCATCCAGCTCGACATCGTCCGATCGCTGGGGATCGGCGCCGGTCAGGGCTACCTCCTCGGCCGTCCGACCGACCGGCCGTCGACAGAGACGCTCGACCTCGAACGTCTCCGTCACAGCCAGGACTGGCTCGTCGAACGGCTCCGGGCGATGCCGGCATGAACCCCGATGGCGCCGGCGGACCGGACCTTCGGTCACGGTTGACGCACAGCCGTTCCCTGCTAGACTGCCGGCACGCTGCGGGTCCTTCGCGGCGCACACACGTGGAGAACCGATTGGCCTGGTTCCGGTCCGGAGATCGTCGCAGGGTCGCCATCGTCATGACGGCGGATGGCCGGCGCGTCCATGTCCCGATCGATCCGGCTGGTCCGTTCGACGTATCCCTCCTCGAGATCCTGCGCTCGCTTCCGGGGCTTGGTGGCCTTCTTGGCCTTATTACCGGCTCCCGGCGGGACCGAGGGACACGGAGGGACGAGCGCCACTAGGCTCGACCGACACCGATCAACCTCAGGACCCTCGCCGGGGCGGCGAGGGTCTTTCGTTTTCTCGAAGGACCGACACGGAGGACCCGTTCAGATGACGATCGCCAAGGGAGACCCGACCCAGCCGTCGGAGGCTGTGTCGCGGCCTGCCGCCAGACGCAGTCACGTGCCGAACGACGGCACGGCCGAGGCCACCGCGATCGAGCGGGCCCGCAAGGGGATGCTCCACGAAGGTCGTGATCTCAAGCGCACCCGGATCGGCGCCGACGTGCTGTGCGAGGCACTGCTCCGCCAGGGCGTCGACGTCTTCTTCAGCTACCCGGGCGGCGTCATCCTGCCGCTCTACGACATCCTGGGTGACTACCCGGAGCTGCGGCACGTCCTCGTCCGGCACGAGCAGGGCGGCGCGCACGCGGCCGACGGGTATGCCCGGGTCACGGGTCGCGTCGGCGTGTGCATGGGCACGTCCGGCCCGGGCGCGACCAACCTCGTGACCGGGATCGGGACCGCGCTGCTCGATTCGGTGCCGATGGTCGCGATCACGGGCAACGTGCCCGGCGCATTGATCGGCAAGGACGCCTTCCAGGAGATCGACATCAACGGCATCACGCTGCCGATGACCAAGCACAACTACCTCGTCCGCGATGCGGACGATCTGCCGCGCGTCGTGGCCGAGGCATTCCATATCGCCCGGAGCGGTCGCCCCGGGCCGGTCCATATCGATATCACCAAGGATGCCCTCCAGCAGGAGACCCGGGCGCAGCACCCGAGCGAGGCCGAGGTCATCGCGGGATTGCCCGGGTTCCGGCCGAACATGGACGGCCATCCCCGCCAGCTCCGTTCGGCCGCGGCCGAGATCGCCGCGGCGAAGCGGCCGGTCATCCTGGCCGGCCACGGCGTCCTTCACGCCGAGGCCTGGGACGATCTCGTCGCATTCGCCGAGAAAGCCCAGATCCCGGTCGCCTGGACCTTGCTGGGCATCGGGGCCATCGACGAGACGCACCCGCTGGCATACGGTTTCATGGGGATGCACGGCTGGAAGCACGTCAATCGGGCGATCCAGAGCGCCGACCTGCTCATCGCCATCGGGATGCGCTTCGACGACCGGGTGACCGGCAACGTGCGGACCTACGCCCCGTACGCGCGCATCGTCCACGCCGACATCGACCCGGCGGAGATCGGCAAGAACGTCGCCGTCGAGGTGCCGATCGTCGGGGACGCGAAGCGCGTCCTCCAGGCCCTCTCCGCACTGGTCGAGCCGGTCGAGCCCGCCACGCGGGCCGAGTACTTCGCCCAGCTCGCGGAGTGGAAGGCGGACTCGGTGGCCTCGAGCTGGCATGGCTCGGGTGCCTGGCGCGACGGGCTGCTGTCCGCCGACTACGTCATCGAGCGGATCGGCGAGCTGACCGACCATGAAGGCACCTATGTCGCCGATGTCGGCCAGAACCAGATGTGGCTCGCGCGCTACGCGGGGTTCCGCCATCCGAACACGCACGTGAGCTCCGGCGGGCTTGGGACCATGGGCTTCTCGGTCCCGGCCGCGATGGGCGCTGCCCTCGGCCGACCCGATCGCGAGACCTGGGCGATCACCGGCGACGGCGGCTTCCAGATGACGTTCCAGGAGCTGATGACCCTCGTCCAGGACCATATCCCGGTGAAGATCGCCCTCCTGGACAACAAGAAGCTCGGGATGATCCGGCAGTGGCAGGAGATCATCTACGCCGGCAACTACCACTCCTCCAACCTGCCCGGCCCGGATTTCGCCAAGCTCGCGGACGCCTTCGGTATCCCGGCCTTCCGGGCACGCACGCCGGACGAGTGCGATGGCGCCATCCGGGCCGCCCAGGCGGTCGACGGTCCAGCGCTCGTCTGGTTCGAGATCGCCGAGGAGCAGAACATCTTCCCGATGATGCCGGCCGGGAAGGGACTCTCCGACCTCATCGAGAAATGGGGCGGGGCGGACGAATGAGCGGCGATCCAGCCTCCAACGGCCGCTCGCCCGCGCCGACGGGCGGTCTGGCCAAGGGCGGCCCGGCCGGCGGCCCGGCTCACAGCGCCCCGCCGCCGCGTGCGCTGCCCGGTGGTGGTGAGACGCGCCGCCACGTGCTGGTCGCCGTCGTCCTCAACAAGCCGGGTGTCCTGAACCGCGTCTCGAGCCTGATGCGGGCCCGAAACTTCAACATCGACTCACTTGCGGTCAGCCACACCGACAGCGACGACGTCAGCCGGATGACGATCACCCTCCACGGTGACGACGTCGCGGTCGAGCAGGCCGCCAAGCAGCTCTACCGGCTCATCGATGTCCTGAAGGTCCAGGACGTCACCGCCGAGCCGACCGTCCAGCAGGAGCTGGCACTGGTGAAGATCCGGGCCACGGACTCCACGCGGGCCGAGGTCCTCAAGCTCGTCGAGCTCTCGCGCGGTCGGGTGGTCGACCTCGCCGACGGCTCGGTCATCGTGGAGGTCACTGGCACGGAGGCCGAGGTCGACGCGTTCGTCGCCCTGGTCCGAACCTATGGCATCAAGGAGTTGGTCCGAACCGGCGCCGTCGTGATGGCGCGGGGCTCAGGATCCATCGAGGAGGCGATCAAGCGATGACGGCCAGGATGTACTACGACAACGATGCCGACCCCGCGGCGCTCGCCGGCCAGAC
>DASYJV010000156.1:0-4844 GCA_035996105.1 Candidatus Limnocylindrales bacterium
GCGGAGTACGCGCTGATCCTCGCCCTCATCGCCATCGTGGCCATCATCGCCCTCATCTTCCTGGGCAGCCAGGTCAGCAAGATCCTGAGCACCGTCGGCAGCTCGGTCTAACACCGACGCCCATCGCGGCAACACAAAGACCGCCGGAGCCCTCGGGCCCCGGCGGTCTTTCGATTCCCGGCCTCGCATCCGACGGTTCCCCGAGTTGACACGCTCGAGAAGGCCCCGCTACCGTGGCCGCCCGCGACCGGGTCGCGGAGTCCGGCGGAAAGGAGGTGGCAGTCTTGACAGGACACGTGACGGAACTCATCGCCCTGATGTCGGCCCTCCGCAGCGACGAAGAGGGCCAGGGGCTCGCGGAATACGCCCTCATCCTCGCGCTCATCGCGATCGTGGCGATCATCGCCCTGATCTTCCTGGGAAGCCAGGTCAGCAAGATCCTGAGTACGGTCGGGACCTCGGTCTGACGAGCCGCCCGACTGCACGATAGTCGTGAAGACCGCCGGCGCCCAAGGGCCCGGCGGTCTCTTCCTGTCTGGCGGTTCCCCGCTCGTGAACTTGGTGCGCGCGTGCCCACATCGGCCCCATAGGACTATTGACAGGGCGACCAGCGACCATGACCGTAAGGATCCCTATCGGGCCACGTTTGTGACCGGTAGGCAACCGAACATGCATCGATCTCACGATCGGAAGAAAGGAGGTGAAACCCATGACCCCGATCTCCCGGCTGCTCATCCTCATCGATCGGGCTCGTCACAACGAAGACGGCCAGGGCCTCGCGGAATACGCCCTCATCCTTGCGCTCATCGCAATCGTCGCCATCGTCGCGCTTCTCTTCCTGGGTACGCAGGTCAGCTCGAAGCTCAGCATCATCGGTAGCACACTCGCGTCGGTCCACCCATAACCGAGGCCACCTTCAGCCTTCGAACACGGCCCGCCGGACCGCCGTCCGGCGGGCCGTTCCATGTCCTTCGCGGCGGTCGATCGCGGCCCGCCACCGGTCGCCAGCGGGGCGCCGGCATCCCGCGACGAGACCTTGCAAGGTTCCTTGCAGCGTGCGTGATTTCCTTCCGTTTCCTCCTAATGGTCCTAGGCCTTTGGTATAGTCGCGCGCGCTTTTCCCGGTGCTAGAGTGGTGCCACCTGTCACACCAAACACCTTCCGGGGAGAAACAACTTGAAGCGCTCGAATCGTCTCGTCCTGCTCGTCGGCGTCTTCCTCGCGGTCGTCGCCTTCGTCGGGATCCTGCTCCTGGTTCGGACTCCAAGCGAAGGACCCGCAACGGTCCCGACGACAGGTCCTGTCGTCGTCGCCTCCGCGGATATCCCCCTCTCGACCCTCATCCTGGCCGAGCAGGTGACCGTCAAGACCGTCCCGCTCACCGCGGTGACCCCTGGCGCGTTCACGGACCCCTCCCAGGTCATCGGCAAGATCGCCCGCCAGGCCGTCAAGACAGGCGGCCAGGTCACGGCGGCGACCCTCAACGGCGGCGCCAGCGGCGAGGTCACGAGCATCGACTGCCCGGCCACGCTGCGCTGCATGTCGATCCAGGTCGACCAGGTCAGCGGCGTCGGCACGGTCATCAAGACCGGCGACTACGTCGACATGGTGGTCGGTCTGACCGCCGAGAAGTTCCCGGTCATCACGGTCAATCCGGCTGACAAGTCGATCACCGTCGTGTCGGGCCTCAACAGCACGAGCGTCAAGCTCCTCCTCCAGGGCATGCAGGTCATGGGCACGCTGCTCCCACCGCAGGCTGCCCCGGCGGCAGGGGCCGCGACCCCGGCGCCATCCGGCGCCCCCACCGGCCCCAGCACCGCCCTCAACGGCCAGGCGCAGATCGTGATCCTCGCGGTCACTGCCCAGCAGGCCGAGGTCCTCAAGTTCGCCCAGATCGACGGCAACGTCTCGCTGGCGCTCCGATCCCCCGCCGACTTCATCGACCCGACCACCGGCGCGCCGCTCCTGCCAGCGGCAGCGAAGACGACCGGAATCACCCTCAAGGTCCTCGTCGACTCCTACGGCATCCTGCCGCCGGAGGTCGTCCAGACCGTGACCCCGACCAAGTAGCACGACACAAGACCGGGCGCTCGGGCGACCGGGACACCAGGCTGGAGCGACGGGCGCAAGGCACCACCAGGGTCCTGCGCCTGTCGCGGTCCGGCCGCCGCTCGACCACCCGCATCCATCGACCCCAAGGAACCATCAGAGCGAGATGACCGACCAGATCCGTGTCCTCGTCGTCGACGACATCCCCGAGACCCGCGATCACCTGACGAAGCTGCTCGGCTTCGAAAGCGACATCGAAGTGGTCGGCTCCGCGGCGTCCGGCCGTGAAGCGCTGGAGATGGCGACGCGGCTCAACCCGGACGTCGTCCTGATGGATATCAACATGCCGGACATGGACGGCATCGCGGCCACGGAACAGCTTGCGGCGGCGGCTCCCTCCGCCGCGGTCGTGATGATGTCCGTGCAGGGCGAGGCCGACTACCTCCGACGCTCGATGCTGGCCGGCGCGCGCGAGTTCCTGGTCAAGCCGTTCAGCAGCGATGAGCTCACGGCGTCGATCCGCCAGGTCAGCGTCCGCGAGCGAGAGAAGCAGAGCCGGATGGCCATCGCCACGACCGCAGCGGCCGGCAGCCAACCCCCCGCGAGCGGGCGTTCAGGCGAGCCCGGCGAGCCCGGTCTGGTCGTGGCCGTCTTCAGCCCCAAGGGCGGTGTCGGTCGCACCACGGTCGCGGTCAATCTCGCGGTCGCCGCAGCGATCGAGCTTGGCAAGAAGGTCGTCATCATGGACGGCTCCTTCCAGTTCGGCGACGTCGGCGTGCTGCTCAACCTGAACCCCAAGAGCAAATCGATCGCCGACCTCATCCCCGAACTCGAAGCCGGGGAGCTCGACTCGATCGACACGTTCCTGATCAACCACACGGCCGGGATCCGCGTGCTGCTCGCGCCGCCCTCGCCGGAGACCGCCGAGATGATCACCGCGGCCGGCGTCAAGAAGGTCCTCGAGCGGCTGCGCGCGGATCACGACCTGGTCGTGGTCGACTGCACGTCCTACTTCAACGACACCACCCTGGCCATCCTCGACGCGGCCGATGTCATCCTGACGATGCTCAGCCTCGAGATCACGAGCGTGAAGAACATGCGTCTCTTCCTCGAGGTCTCCGAGCAGCTGGGGTACGAGGCCGGCAAGGTCCGGCTGATCCTCAACCGCGCCGATTCGGCGCTGGGCATCCGGGTCGCTGACGTCGAACACTCGATCGGCCGGAAGGTCGACGAGACGATCGTCAGTGACGGCCGGAGCGTCGTGTACGCCTTGAATCGGGGCGTACCCTTCTTCCTGTCCAACCGGGAGGCACAGGTCTCCCAGGACATCCTTCGATTGGCGAAATCTGTCGTCGGCGAGGGTGCCACGGCCGCAGCCGTCGAGGAACGCAAGGCAACCCAGAAGAAATCGCTGTTCGCATGGCGATGATCAATCTCGCAGGCCCCTCGGGGCGAAAAGGGGTATAGGCGATGTCTCTGCTGAAGCGGATCGAGAGCGCACGACCGGGTTCCTCCGGAGCGCCGACTACGACGCCGGGAGCCCCCGGACCCGGCCTGCCGACGCCGCCTCCGGGCGGACCGCCGGTCGCCCAGACGCCGGGCCGGCTGACCAGCCAGGCCCCGGTTCGCGAGTCATTCCGGGACGTCAAGTTCCGGATCCAGAACCGCGTCATCCAGGACCTGGACCCCAAGCTCGACCTGTCGAACCAGGTCGAGGTGCGGCGCCAGATCGAGGAGATCTTCGGCAAGGTCATCGACGAGGAAGGCCTTGCCCTGACCCGGGCCGAGCGCGTCCGGATGCTCGAGCAGATCACCGACGAGATCATCGGCCTCGGGCCACTCGAGCCACTGCTGCGCGACGAGTCGATCACGGAAGTCATGGTCAACGGCCCGCGCCAGGTCTACATCGAGCGCTCCGGCAAGCTTGAGCTCACCAACGTCGTCTTCCAGAACGACGACCACGTCATGCGCATCATCGACCGGATCATCGCCCC
This sequence comes from Candidatus Limnocylindrales bacterium, assembly GCA_035996105.1. Lineage (GTDB taxonomy): Bacteria > Chloroflexota > Limnocylindria > Limnocylindrales > CSP1-4 > SPCO01. Next base: position 4,044 of record DASYJV010000156.1, read on the forward strand.
GATCGGTCGCCGCGTCGACGAGTCCAGCCCGATGGTCGACGCTCGGCTGACCGACGGCTCCCGCGTCAATGCCATCATCCCGCCGCTCTCCCTGGTCGGCCCGGTCATCACGATCCGGAAGTTCTCGGCGTCACCGTTCACGGTCGACGACCTGATCCGGTTCGGGACCGCGACCGCGGACATGTTCGATTTCCTGCGGGCGTGTGTCGAAGCGCGTCTCAACATCTTCGTCTCGGGCGGCACCGGCTCGGGCAAGACCACGACCCTCAACGTCCTCTCGTCGTTCATCCCGAACGACGAGCGGATCGTGACGATCGAGGACGCGGCCGAGCTCCAGCTCCGCCAGGAGCACGTCGTGACCCTTGAGTCGCGGCCGCCCAACATCGAGGGCAAGGGCGCGATCCCGATCCGGGAGCTCGTGCGCAACGCGCTGCGGATGCGCCCCGACCGGATCATCGTCGGGGAGTGTCGTTCCGGTGAGGCCCTGGACATGCTCCAGGCCATGAACACCGGGCATGACGGCTCGATGTCGACCGGCCACGCCAACAGCCCACGCGACATGCTCTCGCGGCTCGAGACGATGGTCCTGATGGCCGGCGTCGACCTGCCGTTGCGCGCGATCCGCGAGCAGGTCTCCTCGGCGGTCGATCTCATCGTCCAGCAGTCGCGTCTCAAGGACGGGACCCGGAAGATCGTGAACATCACCGAGGTCCAGGGCATGGAGGGTGACGTCATCGTCATGCAGGACGTGTTCGTCTTCGAACAGACGGGCGTCGTCGAGGGCAAGATCCAGGGCCGGCT
>DASYJV010000157.1:0-2149 GCA_035996105.1 Candidatus Limnocylindrales bacterium
ATGACCGGCCGGCCGCCATCGATGATCAGGTGCTCATGGGCGTAGGTGACGCCCAGGTCGGCCGGGTCGATGTCGCCGAGCACGGTCCGGATGAACGTCATTTCGTCACGGTCCGGGCTCGGTCGGGATCGACACCACGGACCAGCCGCCGTCGATCTTGAGCAGCTGGCCGGTCACGACCCGGGACTCATCCGACAGGAGATAGACCACGGCATGGGCGATCTCGTCGGGGTCGAGCATCGCGCCGGCCAGCGGCTGCCGGCGCGCGGCGAAGGCGAGGAGCCGGTCGTCGCCCGCGGCGCGGCGCGCCATCGGCGTGTCGGTGAGTCCCGGAGCGATGGCGTTGACCCGGATCCGGTCGGTGGCGTAGGTCGCGGCCATCGTGGTCATCAGCGCGGTCGTGGCGCCCTTCGCGGCGGCGTACGCGTGCGTGGCGAAGAACTCCGGGACGGGATCCGTGGCGGTCACGCTGCTCATCAGCAGGATGGATCCGCGGGTGCCCGAGCCGTTCGGTTCCTGGCTGAGCATCTGACGGACGACTGCCCGGCAGGTCAAGGCCTGGCTGCGAAGGTTCAGCGCCAGCGTCCTGTCCCAACCCTCCGCGCTCAGCTCGTGGATCGGTCCGTCACCGAACCGCCGCCCGCTCCCGCCGGCGACCGCGAACAGGCCGTCGATCCGCCCGAACCGCTCGACCGCGGACGCGACCGCCGCATCGGCCTCGGCCTCGACGGTCAGATCGGCGGCGGCCGAGTCAGCCGCGGCACCGCCGGCGACGAGCGCCTCGGCGAGCGAGCGGGCGTGCCCGGCGGTTCGCGAGACGACGAACACGGCGGCGCCCTCGTCGGCCAGCCGTCGAGCGCTGGCGGCCGCGATCCCGGTCGAGCCCGTGACCAGGATGACGCGGTCGCGGAGTCGGTCCATCAGGCCCGGGCATCTCGGGCGGGGAAGGTCAGGGGCATGGTCCGATCGTACGCGACCGCCACCGTCCATCGCATGGACCCGACGCGATGGCCATTGACGACGCCGCGCATCGGGGTCTATGCTCCACGTATCCCGACCGGCACCCGCGCTGCGGCAGCGATTCCGCGCGCACCATCGCCCGGTCCCCCCTCACCCGAAGGTGACCTTTCCCATATGCCCGGCCCCGGCCCCGACCAGCGTTCACGCAACCGCCGACCACGACGACGAGCCCCCATCGGCGGCGGGCGCGCTCCCGTCACCGAATACGAAGAGCAGCAGGAGCTCGAGGCCGCCCGCGAGCGGAACGACCTCGAGGTCAACGACCTCCGCGAGATGAGCGTCGCCGAGCTCCGCCAGGTCTCACGCGAGCTCGAGCTCGACACGGCGACCGGCGAACGCAAGGACGATCTGGTCGACAAGATCCTCCAGCGCCAGACCGAACGCGCCGGTCACGACTACGCGACCGGCATCCTCGACATCGTCGATGAAGGCTTCGGCTTCCTGCGTCGCCACGGCCTCCTGCCCAGTCCGGAGGACGTCTACGTCAGCTCGAGCCAGGTCCGACGCTTCGGCCTGCGGATCGGCGACCGCGTCTCGGGCGCCGTCCGCGCTCCGCGCGAGGCCGAGAAGTACTGGGGGATGCTCCGCGTCGACTCGGTCAACGGCGTCGACACGGAGACCGCCCGGGCGCGCCCGGTGTTCGGCGACCTGACCCCCGTCCACCCCGACGTGCTGATCAATCTCGAGACGGATCCCAAGAACCTCAGCCAGCGGCTGATCAACCTCGTCAACCCGATCGGCAAGGGCCAGCGCGCCCTCATCGTCAGCCCGCCAAAGGCCGGCAAGACGATGCTCCTCAAGCAGATCGCCAACGGCGTGAGCGCCAATTACCCCGAGATCCTGCTCATGGTCGCGCTCATCGGCGAGCGCCCCGAGGAAGTCACGGACATGCGCCGTTCGGTCAAGGGCGAGGTCATCTCCTCCACCTTCGACGAGCCGACCGAGAACCACACCCACGTCGCCGAGATGGCGCTGGAGATCGCCAAGCGCCAGGTGGAGACCGGCCGGGACGTCGTGATCCTGCTCGACTCGATCACCCGCCTGGCGCGCGCCTACAACCTGGCGCTGCCGCCGTCCGGCCGGACGCTGTCGGGTGGTCTCGACCCGATCGCGCTCTACCCGCCGAAGC
>DASYJV010000158.1:0-5964 GCA_035996105.1 Candidatus Limnocylindrales bacterium
TCGGGCCGAACGAGGCCAAGGCGGATCTCCAGATCCCGTTCATCACCGACCTCACGACCCAGAAGGTGAACGCGATCATCATCTCGGCCGACGACAAGGATGCCGTCGCGCCCGCCCTCAAGGCCGCCATGGCCGCGGGCACCAAAGTCGTCGGCTTCGACTCCAGTCCGGCCGTCGGCGCCTACAACATCTTCGTCAACCAGGTCGACTTCAGCGGCGTCGGGGTCAACCTCGCCGATTGGGCCTGCGAGCTTGCCCCCAACTGCACGGGCGACATCGCGATCCTGTCGGCGGCGGCCACGGCGACCAACCAGAACGCCTGGATCGACCTGATGAAGACCACCCTGGCCACCGCCAAGTACAAGAACCTCAAGCTCGTCGACACCGTCTACGGCGATGACGACGTGACCAAGAGCACGACCCAGGCACAGGGCCTGCTGACCAGGTTCCCCAACCTCAAGGTCATCGTGGCACCGACCACGGTCGGCATCCTGGCGGCCGCCCAGGTCGTCAAGGGCGCCGGCAAGTCGGCGACCATCAAGGTCACCGGGCTCGGCTTCCCGCATGACATGAAGCCCTTCGTCAAGGACGGCACCTCCCCGGTCTACGGGCTGTGGAACGTCCCCGACCTTGGCTACCTCGCGTACTGGATCGCGGCCAAGCTGGTCAGCGGCGAGATCAAGGGCACCGAGGGCGAGTCCTTCACCGTCCCGAGCCTCAATGCCGGCAAGCCCTACACGGTCGGCAAGGACGGCGTCGTGATCCTCGGGCCGGCCTTCCGGTTCGACAGCACGAACGTCGACACGATCTTCTTCTAAGCCCACCGGCTCGACGAAGACCACGACCCCGGGGAGCGCCGCTTCCCGGGGTCTCCGATTCGGAGGGAGACACCATGGAACGGGTCGGGTTCACGATGCGGGTACTGCCCGGACAGGAGGCCGAATACCGCCGCCGACATGCGTCGGTCTGGCCGGAGATGCTCGAGGCGCTCAGGACCGCGGGGTGCCGGGATTACTCGATCTTCATCCGCGGCGCAGACCTGTTCGCGTATCTCGAGGTCGAGGACTTCGCCGCGTTCCGCGCGTCGATGGCCGCCAGCCCCGTGAACGAGCGATGGCAGGCCGAGATGACCGCGCTGATCGATCCGCTGACCGACCCGGCGACCGGCTTCCACCAGCGGCTCGAGGAGATTTTCCACCTCGATTGACCATCAGCGCGGGCGCATCACGGTCGTGAAATGCTCGCCATCCACCTCGGTCCACGAATCGAACTCGACCAGCGAGCCATCGCTGGCGGGCATCCGAAAACGCGACTCGGCGGCGCCTACGTCGGCCAGGATCGCGAGCATGGCGGCGACCTGCTCGGTCGAGCCCGGCGTGACGAACTCCTGCCAGTAGTGGCCGACCAGCGAGCTGCCGAGGAGGTCTCGCGCCGCGTCGTTGGCCTCGAAGATCAGCGCCTGGGCGTCGTAGCGGACCCGTGGCAACAATGGGTCGAGCCACCAGCCGGGGCTCGCCCCGACATAGCTCTCGGCATCACGTGACGCGAGCCAGCCTTCTCCGTCCGTCGTGACGCGCGCGTGCGGGTAGAGGCGACGAAGGCGGAGGGCCAGGCCTTCCTGCGTCGGCTCGGGCATCCTCGAAAGAGAGAGCAGGGCGTAGCCGCGGAACGCAGGGTCAGCGGCGGGCTCGCATCGGAGCGTCGGCGGGGGCGCGACCGGGCCGACCTGTTCGACCGGCACGTCCTCGGCGAGCCGGAGCACCGCCACGATGGCCGAGGGATCGCGAGTGGCATGGACGTCGATCGCCACCACGTCGCCGGTGGTCGGTCGGATGAGGATGGTCGCCGTCAGATCGTGTCCCTCGTCGAGGATCCCCAGCAGGGCGGTGGCATCGTCGAGCGTCCCTGGCGCCACGAAATCGGTGAGATGGCGCGTGCCGAGTTCGCCGGGTTCGATGCCGAGCAGGCTTCGGGCGCCCGCGTTCGCGTCGCTGATCCAGCCGTCGGCCGAGATGCTCACGCGCGGCAGACCGGCCTCCGCCCACCATGGCCCCGAGCCTGACCCCTGCCAGCCCCCGTCGCGATAGACGTACCAGGAGATGGGCTCGCCCGACAACTCGCGTTCGCGGACGACCACGCGCGGGAAGAGGCGTCGCAGCCGCTGCTCCAGATGCTGCGGCGACCGGACGGCCTGGCTCGCGCGTAGCCGCTCGACGTGCTCGCGGAACGCCGAGTCGGTGCTGGGGATGGTCAGGATTCGCGGCGAGGCGGAGCGGCCGATCACGACGCTAGAGTGCAACGTCGAGGCGGCTCCTGTCTCGGCGCCCCGGGCGGGTCACGCCTTGGTCGGGACGACGCAGGCATAGGCCGGTGCGCCGGCCAGCTTGAGATCCCCGGCCGCGGCAGCGTCCTGGATGACCAGCGCGGTGACCATGCCGTACATCCCGTTCTGTCCCTCGGCGTGGGGCAGGATGTGGCAGTGGAACGCCCAGACCCCGGGCTCGTCGCATCTGACCACCACGTCCCAGCGCTCGCCAGGGTTGACGCCGAGCGTGTCGCACGTGAATGCCGCCGCGCCGAGTGGGAACCCGTCGCGCGCGACGACCCGCATCGGCACCCCGTGGAGATGCCATGGATGCATCATCTGGCCCTCGTTCATGAACCGGATGACGATCGTCTCGCCGAGCCTGGCCACGATCGGCGCGGTGGCCGGGAAGCCGCGGCCGTTGATCGTGAAGCCGCCCAGGGTGTCGTTGCTGATCCAGACGATCTCCTGCGTGGCGCCGTACTGCCGGGCATAGCGCGCTCTCGGGTCCGCGGGCTCCACGATGAAGGCGCCTAGCAGCCCCCTCCCGACCTGGTCGCTGGCGTTGTGGTGCGAGTGATACATGTGCGAGCCCGGCGTGCGGGCCGTGAACTCGTAGGTGAAGCTGCCGCCGGGCGGGATCGGCTCCTGGGTGATGTGCGGAACCCCGTCCATCGCATTGGGCAGGCGTTGACCGTGGAAGTGGACGCCGGTCGACTCGGTGAGGTTGTTCTTGAACACGGCCCGGACCTTGTCGCCTTCGATCACGGTGATCTTCGGTCCTGGCCAGGTGCCGTTGTAGCCGAGCGCGGCGACCGTCGGAAGGAGGGCGTCGATCCGGTGCTCGATCGCATCGATCGATAGCTCGAAGACCTTGACGTCCCCGACGAGGCGGGGCTCGAGCGGCTGGTTCCCGGCTGGCAACGTCGCCGCCTCACCAGCGAGGAAGCGGGCGACGACCGCCTTTGCGGCGGCATCATGATCGACGCCGGGAGCGACAGACCCGGATGGCGCGTGGGACATGACCGCCCCGCCCGATGCCGTCGCGGCAGTCGGCGTGACGGACGCGACAGGGACCGTGCTCGCCAGCGTCGACGGTGACATCGCCGGTCCGAGCGTCCACGCGGACCCTGTCCTTGGCGCGCACGCAGCGACGGCGACCGCCACGAGCCCACCGCCGGTCAGGGCGCCGAGGCGAAGCAGCCCTCTCCGGGTGAGCGGCCGGTCGAGCGTGTCCGTCGTTGCCGGGAGCGTCGTCGGGTTCGGTGATCCATCCATGGCCCTAGTGTCCGGGCCGCCACCCGCGCCACGATGTGCCGCTCGGCCCGTTGCGTCCGGGCCGGACGTCCCGATCCGCCTCGAGGGCCGCTCGGCCCCCGGGAGCATGCCGGATGGACCTTGGCCCGCCATGGCGCGGTCGCCACGATGAAGACATGGAACCGAGCCATCCCCTACCGATCCGCCGGGTCCTGCTGGCCGTCGACCTCGCGTACACGTCGAGGGATGCCATCGACGAGGCGATCGAGATGGCCGTCATGCACGGCGCCGACCTCGTCGTGCTGAGCGTGGTCGACGGCTCGAAGCTCGTCCTGCCGGGTGGCAGGAAGCGCCGGGTCGACCAGGAACGCGACCGGCTCGAGACGGGCGTCCGGGCGATCGTCCGCAGGGCTCGCGACGCCGGCGTGCGAGCGACGCATCTGGTCTGGGAAGGCGACCCGGCCCAGTCGATCCTCGATGCCGCGCTCTCCGAGTCGGCCGACGTGATCGTGCTCGGTTCACGACCGCGGACGGGGCTGCGGCGGCTGCTGCTCGGGCGGACCTCGACCGAGGTGAGCCGGGCCGCCGCATGCAGGGTCCTCGTCGTCGCCACCTGATCGGGTCCAGGCCTCGACGTTTGGCTCGCGGTGGGCGATGCTCTGCGGATGACCGACCCATCCGGCGGCCACCCCTACCAGGCCGACCTCGACGCCGAGCGTGTCGGGTGGTATGCGCTCGCGGATCTCGTCCGCTCGCTCCATCCCGATGAGCGGCTCGTCCCGGGCTACTACACCGACCCGGACTGGTCCGTGCGCGACGTCGTCGGTCATATCGGGACGTGGCTGGCGGAGGCCGGGGTCCAGTTCGAGCGGCTCTTCGCGGGCACCTACGAGGGCCACGATGTGGACATCGACGCGTTGAATGCGTCGTTCCTCGAAGCGATGCGCGAGCAGCCCTGGGAGGTCACCTGGACCCAGGCGAACGCCGGCCGGACGCGGATGCGCCAGGCCTGGACCGAGCTCCGTGAGCCGACCGAAGAGGCCGCCTGGTGGATCCGCAAGTCGGCCGTCGAGCACTACCGTGAGCACCTCGGCCGTCTTGAAGCCTGGGTGGATGAGCTCGTCGCGAGACGCGCCGCGCCGGGCTGATGAGGCATCGGCGATGGTGACCTGGGCGGAGTTCGCGGTGGGCGCTCCCGAGATCGCGGCCGAGGCCCGGCGGCTCATGTACGCCCGTGGCGACGGCGAGGCACTGCTGGCGACCGTCCGCGGAGACGAGCCGCCGCGGATCCATCCCGTCAACGTGGCGATCATCGATGACCACCTCTACGCCTTCGTCATCGCCGCGTCGCCGAAACGGCGGGATCTCGAGGAGGACGGCCGGTTCGCGTTGCACACCCACCAGGACCCGACGGCTCCGAGCGAGGTGGCCGTCCGCGGACGGGCTCGACTAGTCGGCGACGGACCCGAGCGATCGCGCGTCGCCGATGGCTGGGCGTTCGGGGTCGACGAGCAGTACACGCTGTTCGAGTTCTCGATCGAGAGCGCGCTCCTCGGGGCTCGAACCTCCCCTGACGAATGGCCGCCGCGGTACACGTCCTGGCGGCGCGAGACGGGGGCGAAGCCATAGTGCGATCGATCCGTGGCGGCGTCCCGAGCCTTCCTCGGAGCCTTGTCGTGAGCCTGCAAGGCGGCCGACGACCGGACGCATGGGTTCGCATCCAGACGACGGGGTAGCATCGTCGCCTCGTCGTATCCCAGTCGAGGTGGACTCCTCCGATGACGATCCTCTTCTCCGCTGTCAGCCTCATCGCTCGTGTCGCGAGCGCGCTGTTGACCACGGCGCTCGGCTGGGCGAGCAGTCTCCTGTTCGGTCGGGTCCAGCGTTCGCATGAGATCTACGTCGTCCTGATGCTGGCGGGATCCGTGCTGTGGGTCTTCCTGATCATCGCCGCCGTCGTTCCGCAGCTCCCGGTGTTCATCGTCGACAGCACGCCGCACCCAGCCTTCGATCGCTCATGGGTCTTTCCCGCGATCGTCGGCGGCATCGTCCTGCTGCCGTTCGGCGTGGGGGTCGTGGGCTACCTGGTCCCGGCCGAAGGGGATCGGCCCTCCGGTCTGGGTGCCCTCGGCGAGGCCCTGCGCGGCTACCTCCTGACGCCGCTCCTGGATATCCTCCTGGTCTTCCTCGCCGCGGTCGCCCTCTCCAGGAAGGTGCGGAACGCTCGCCGGCGCTGGTCCGACACCCACATCTCGATCGTCGTCAAGCCCGATGGCTACGATCGCCTGGTCGATGACGTGCAGGGACTGCTCGCGAACGCCGGTCTTCCGGTCGAAGCCAGGACGGCGCCGGCCGTCCTGTCGGCCCCGGCCTGGCTGCTGAGCAAGGTGGCCGGACCGAAT
>DASYJV010000159.1:0-4000 GCA_035996105.1 Candidatus Limnocylindrales bacterium
CGTCCCCGTCCTCGGCCGGACGCCGGTCCACGCGATCTTCATCCGCGCGCCGATCATCGAGCGCACCGGTCCCGATGTCGACGTCCTGGCCCGCCTCGACGACGGGCGCATCGTCGCGGTCCGCCAGCGCAATGTCATCGCCACCGCGTTCCATCCGGAGCTCGCCGGGGAGACCCGTTTCCACCGTCTCGTGGCGACCATGGCCGCCGAGCACGACGACCCCGGGGAGGGCTCGGGCCGGCGGCCGCATCCGACTCGGCGGTCGCTCGCCAACCTCCGAGCCGAGCGCGCCAGTGGTCCCGCTGGCGACGCGGACCGGGATCGGGATCGATGAGCGCCCTTCGAGCGCCACGAAGCACAGGGAAGGTCCGTCCAGCGCGGCTGACCGATCTCGCGGCGCTCGGCGAGCTGTCCCGGCTGTGCCAGTCGGACAGCGCCGACACGCGTTCGCTCGGCCTCCCCGTCAACGGGCCGAGGATCGGGGTCTTCAGTCTCTTCCGGCTGCCCCTGGGGGCGTTCCGCCCGAACGACCTGATGTTCGTCTACGAGGAGGACGGCCGGATCGCCGGGCTCGTGCGAGTCGAACGCGAGACGGTCCGCGACGAATGGACGATCGTGGAGCTCGATGCGGTCGGGATGGCCAACGCCGGCGACATCCGCTACCGCCTCGTCCAGCAGCTGCTGCGCGAAGGTGCCAAGCGAGGCGCGGCGCGCTTCCATGTCGCCTGCGCCGACGCCGACGACAACGTCGAGCTGCTGATGCAGGCCGGCTTCATGCGCTACGGGGAGGAGCAGATCCTCTTCCGGGCCGCCGACCGGCCGCTCCCCGAGGTTTGGCCGGAGGAACGAGCCGCCGGCTGCCGGATCCGGTCGACCACCGCGCTCGACGCGCTCCCGCTCGCCCGCCTGTACGGCCTCGCCACGCCGCCGCCGGTCGCGCGTCTGGAGGCGATCCGTCTCGCGGACTGGGAGCGCCAGGGCGCGCACTGGCGCGTGCCGCGCTCCAGCCTGACACCGATCCTGCGCTTCGCCGATGTCGAGGGCTTCGTCCAGACCTCGGTCGATGGCGGGAAGGACGGCACGCAGCTCGACGCGTTCATCCAGATCGGCGTCGCCAAGGAGGATCAGCCGCATTACCTCAAGGTCCTCGCCCGGCCCGAGGCGAACGTCGGCGACCTCGTGGATTTCGGGCTCGGGGTGATCGCTGCACGAACGACAAAGAGCAGCGACCATCGCCACGAGCACGGTGTCGTGGCCCCGGTCCGGACCTACGAATCCCCCGTCGACCGACGATTGGAGGAGGCCGGCTTCGAATCGATCGCCAGCGTCAACCTGCTGATGAAGGAAACCCTCGTCCGCGTCGCTGAACCGGCACTCGTGCCGGCCGGCGTCCGCTAATGGAGGCTCGCGTGGGATCACCCGAACGCCCCCGTGAATCGATCGACGACCTCGACGCCCTGCTTCGGGCGCTTCCGCCGGAGATCGTGGCGGCGGTCAATGCGCTCGCCGATCGCAACGCCCTCATCGAGGTCGTCATGGACCTCGGCCGTCGCCCGGAAGCTCGCTTCCCGGATTCGGAGCAGACCCTCCTCGACCGCGAGATCGTCGAGGCGGACCTCGCGTTCGTGGTCGAGAACATCGGGACGTTCGGCGACGACAACCGCGCCGGCATCGAGCGGACGCTCCACCGCATCAGCGCCATCCGCAATCGCAACGGCAAGATCGTCGGCCTGACCTGCCGCATCGGGCGAGCGGTCTACGGCACCATCGAGATCATCAACGACTTCGTCGAGACCGGAAAGTCGATCCTGATCATGGGCCGACCCGGTATCGGCAAGACGACGATGCTGCGCGAGGCCGCGCGCGTCCTGGCCGACGACATGGGCAAGCGCGTCGTCGTCGTCGACACCAGCAACGAGATCGCGGGCGACGGCGACATCCCGCACCCGGCCATCGGCAAGGCTCGCCGGATGCAGGTCCGGACCCCGTCGCTCCAGCACGAAGTCATGATCGAGGCGGTCGAGAACCACATGCCCCAGGTCATCGTCATCGACGAGATCGGGACCGAGCTCGAAGCCCAGGCCGCCCGGACGATCGCCGAGCGCGGTGTCCAGCTGATCGGGACCGCGCACGGCAACAACCTCGACAACCTCATGCTCAACCCGACCCTTTCGGACCTGATCGGCGGGATCCAGAGCGTCACCCTCGGCGACGAGGAGGCGCGTCGACGGCGGACCCAGAAGAGCGTCCTCGAGCGCAAGGCGCCGCCGACCTTCGACGTCATCGTCGAGATCGTCGATCGCGAGCGGGTCGCGGTCCACGCCGATGTCGCCGATACGATCGATGCGATGCTGCGCGGCGACCAGGTCTCCCCGGAGCTGCGCTGGCGTGACGAGGAGGGCGTCCATCGGAGCCAGGGTCGGCCGCGCCCGTCCCCACGCGAGCAGCTCGGCGCGGAGCGCTTCGCGGGGCTCGTCGGGGCCGGGTCGCCGTGGCGGATGGAGCCCGGCTGGCGCGGCGACGGCGGCTATCGGAATGGCGGCTACCGGGAGGCGGACCGCGGTTCCGGGGTCCGCCCCGGGTACCGGCCGGGCGCGAGCGGCGGTTGGCGCTCATCGCGTGGCGGATCGGGTCGGGAGCCATCGACCCGGGGTCCCGCCTCGGAGGGTGGCTTGGCGGGCGCCATGCCCGGTGAACGCTTCGCGGCGTCGCCCGGTGCGGGGCGCGGCCCGGCCGGCATCGCGGCGGCGCCGTTCGTGGCCGGGGATATCGCCGACCGCGGGCCGCTCGAGCGAGGCGCGCTGACCACGGCCGCCGAGACCCGGGCACGCGAGGCTCGCGAGCTACAGCGCCAGAAGGCCTGGAGCGACCAGGCCAGCCGGGCCCTCAGCGCGATGAAGGCCGAGGACGGCACCGGGCCGGTCAACGTCGACGAGCTCGAGGACGACGACCTCGACCGTGCGCCGCTCGGGGCCGAAGAGGGACCGGACGGCGGGACCGTGCTCGTGCCGGGCGGCTCGCCGCTGCCGACCCTGCGTGTCCTGCCCCAGGGGATCAGTCGCAAGCGGCTCGAGCAGGCGATCCGCGATCTACAGCTCCCGGTCGTCATCGCGCGCGACGTCGACGAGGCCGATGTCGTCATGACGCTGCGCAACGAATACAAGCAGAAGACCCCGCTCCTTCGCGACGCCGAGGATCGGGCGCTCCCGATCTACGTCCTCAAGAGCAACACCATCCCGCAGATGCAGTCGAGCCTGACCTCGATCTTCTCGCTGGAGATCGATCCGCGCGAAGCCGCCCTGCGCGAGACCGAGGACGCCATCGAGTCGGTGCTGTCCTCGTCCGAGGCGGTCGAGCTGTCGCCCCAGAACGCGTACATCCGGCGGCTCCAGCACCAGATGGCCGAGCGGGCCAACCTCGTGTCACGGTCGCGTGGCCGCGAACCGTACCGTCGCGTCCGCCTCTATCCGGACGCCGCGCGAAGCGGCTGGCGGTGACCGTCGCTTGGCGGTGACCGGACCGGGCGCCCCGATCGACCTGCGCGCCGCCCTGGAGCGAGCGAGCCAGGGGCTCATCGCCTACGGGAGCATCGGCCTGGTGGTGGCCGCCATCGGACTCGGGGCACTCGTCTGGGTGAGCGGCCGGATCGGCAGCGTCAGCGAGGAAGTGAAGACCTCGGTGGCGCAGCTGGCGACGTCGATGGAGCGCACCGCCACGGCGCTCCACGATGCGTCGACGACGGCGCAGGGCTTCACCGTCACGCTCGACGAATCGGCCAAGGCCGTGTCGTCCACCGCGGCGACGATCACCGAGGTCCGGGCCGACCTCGCGGTCCTGGAGGGCCAGCTGCGCTCGGTCAACATCCTCGGGGCGAGCCCGCTCGCCACCTCGGCCGACGCGGTCGGGCGGATCACCACCAGCCTGGAGGGTCTTGATACGCGACTCGCCACGATCGCCGACGGGCTCACCGTCAACCGAGCCGCGCTGATCGCCAATGCCT
>DASYJV010000160.1:0-11928 GCA_035996105.1 Candidatus Limnocylindrales bacterium
CGGCAGCGGGGCGATGCTCCCGACCGAGATGGCCCGCTGCCCGCGGCGGCACGACCACGGCCCTTCGACCTGCCCGGCCTCGGCCTCCTGGCCGCGACGCTCATCGCGCTCCTGGTCGCGATCCGGGGCGCCGGCGACGGCGGGCTTGGGACGCTGGCGGCGATCGTGGTGCTCCCGCTCCTCCTGTTGTTCCTCCGGTTCGAGCTCGCCAGCGACCACCCCGCGGTCGATCCCCGTCTGTTTAGGATCCGGCCGTTCGCGGCGGCGGTCCTCGGCGTCATGGCCGCCACGGTCGTCCTGCACGGGGCCTTCTTCCTGGTGCCTCTGCTCGTCGAGAACCTCCAGGGCGAAACCGCTCAGGTCGCCGGGCTGGTCCTGCTCGCGATCTCGGCGCTGTGGGCGGTCGCGGCGCCCATCGGAGGGCGCCTGTCCGATCGTCGCGGCCGGCGCTTGCCGGTCGTCGCGGGCTCCATCCTGGTCACCGCCGGGCTCGTCGCGCTGTGGTGGTTCGCGGCGGCCAGCACGGCCGCCGTGGTCGCATTGCTGCTGGCCGTCGTCGGGCTCGGACTCGGACTTAGTGGATCGCCGCGCCAGGCCGCCGCCTTCGACCGCATCCCGCCCGAACGCGTGGGGATGGCCGCCGGCACGTATTACACCGGGCGTTACCTCGGTGGCGTGCTCGGGGCGAGCCTGGCCGGCGCGGTGCTCGGGTCGTCGGTCACCGGCGCGGGTGTCTCGCTCGGGTTCGGGCTGCTCGCGATCGTGGGGGTTGCGATCATCGCGATCTCGTTCGGGCTTCCCGACCGACCCACACGCCGAGCTGAGGCATCGGCCTAACCCGGAGGCCCTACGGCCAGCCGAGCGTTGCCGTCAGATCGGTCGTGCCCATCCCGGATTCGGTGTTCTGGAGCACGATCCGCCACATCCCCGGAGTGACCGGCAATGACTGATCGACATTGGTCGAGGGCCCCTGGTTGGCCAGCGTCTTGTCGCCAACCCCGGAGCTCTCGTCGAAGAGGTCGATCTCGTACTGGAACGGATGACCGCCCCAATCCGCCACGAGATGGAGGTTGCCCGGGACTCGAGCCGACAACCGCACCTGGATCCCGTTGGTGTCGGGGAAGGCCGTCCCATCAAAGCGCGCGTGCTGGATCTTGACCGACGGCGCGACCGCGTCGAACGTCAAGGTGACATCGACCTTCGGGGTCGCGATCCCCGTGCCGATCAAGGTCACCGTCCAGACGGCGTGGGCCTGGGTGGTCGTGCCGGTGAACGTGCCGGAGCGCAGATCCTTGCAGGTGTTCTTCCCTGTGCCGAGCTTGAGACACATGTGGGTCGTGCCCTGGGGCGTGCTGGATGCGAGCTTGGCGGTGACCGTCCCCGGCCCGTCGCTGCGGAAGGTGATCGTTCGCGGCTGGCCGGCCGGATCACTGGTGGCATCGAGCTTGAGCCCCAGGAAGGTCATCGTCGCGAAGGTCGCCGGGAGGGCGGAGCCTGAGGGCGCGGCACTCGGCGCGGCCGACGGCGGCTGGCTCGCGGACGGGGCGACCGATGGCGTCGGACTGCTGCTCGCGCTCGCCGCCGCGCTGCTCGACGCGATGGTGGATCCGATCGGCGTCGGGGACGGACTGGCGGTCGCGACGGCCGGCCCGTTGCGTCCCACGATCACGAGCAGGGTGATCGCCAAGACCACGACAAGCAGTCCGACGAGGACCGTCACGAGCGTGCGGAGGTTTCGGTCGGTCATCTCAGACCCCCTGGTGGTGCGTCCGGGCATCGTACCCGACTCGACGCGTCACGCCTCCCCACGCCCCCGCGTCAGAGACACGACGCCGGGTGATCAAGGCAGGCTGATCGATCGCCCGGCGTCCCCATGCCCGGCATGGCCCGGGCCTTCCGTGTCGATCGGGCAGGCCGGGTAGACTCGGGCGCGACGACCCCGAGCGTCGGGCCACGCCAAAGGAGTCGACGTCCTGCAGGAACGCGCGCACGCCACCCGGATCCGACCCGAGCCCGGTCACGTCGATCGTCGTCGGCTCGCGGCGGCGGGCCTCTCGGCGACGCTCCCGGGCCTCGGTCAGCTCTTCAACCGCCGGCCATCCCTCGCAGGCATCTTCCTCGTCCCGTCGTTGATCGCGGTCGCAGTGGTGGCGGTCCTCATCCAGACGCAGTCGCCGGCGCGACTCGCCGCGTGGGTCGTGGCGCCCCAGGTCCTTGGGGCACTCCTGGTCCTCAACCTCGTCGTGCTCGCATGGCGCCTCCTTGCGGTCGGCCAGGCGTTCCTCGAACCAACGCGACAGGGACCCACCGGTCGACTCGGGGTGGTCGGGATCGTGATCATCGCCCTCCTCGTCGCCGTCCCGCATGTCGCGGTCTGGCGCTACGGGACGCTCCTCGGCGACACGTTCCAGCGCATCTTCCAGACGGCGGGGGCCGACGCCGGTGCCGGTCCGACCCAGCCAGCGCCGAGTGACCGCGAGCGGACCAACGTCCTGCTCGTCGGTGTCGACAAGCTCCCGAACCGGACGGAGACGCTGACCGACACGATGATCGTCGCTTCGCTCGACCCGGTCGGCAAGACGGTCTCGATGGTGTCGCTCCCGCGCGACATGGTGAGCATCCCGCTGGGGAACGGCGACGTCTTCGGGCCGAAGCTGAACTCCCTGATGTCCTACGCAGACCGGAATCCGAAGAGCTTTCCGAAGGGTGGGATGCGCGCCCTCGAGGATGCGGTCGGCGCCCTGCTGGGCATCCCGATCCATTACTACGCCCGGATCGACTTCATCGGGTTCATCGCGATGGTCGATGCGGTCGGAGGCATCGATATCAACGTGGCTCGCGCCCTGAACGCCAAGCGCTATGACGGGTACGGTCTCGACGTGACCGGGTTCCACCTCGATCCTGGTCGACACCATCTGACCGGCGCGGAGGCGCTCGCCTACGCACGCATCCGGAAGGGACCGGGCGAGACCGACTTCACGCGTGCCGCCCGCCAGCAGGAGGTGATCGTCGCCCTGCGCGACCGAGTGACGGGCGCCGGCAGCCTGTTCTGGCAGCTTCCAACGCTCATGGACGCCGTGGCGAACACCGTCCGCACGGATCTCCCGACGTCACGGCTCCCCGAGCTCGCCGCGATCGTCGACGAAGTGGGCGCCGGCAATGTCGTCAGGGTCGTCATCGGCCATCCCCTGGTCGCTGCGGCGACCACCCGGTTCGGCTCATCGCAGGTGCCGGACCTGACCGCCATCCGGGCCGTGGCGGCGAAGCTATTCCCGGCTCCGGGCACCGCACCGGTCGCCTGGCCCACGCCCAGGCCCGGCAAGACGCAGCCGACCGCGGGCGCCTCTCCCCGAGCGTCCTAGGCTCAGAAGCCGAGCTCTGCGAGCTGCGGCGCCATCCGCCGGGCGGCCCGGGCGCGGTGCGAGATCGCGTGCTTCTCGGCCGGGGTCCAGAGTCCGAGTGTCCGGCCGCCGGGCGGCTCCGAGGCCGGCTCGAAGAGCGGGTCATACCCGAACCCGCCGGTCCCGCGTGGCGTGGCGGCGATCCTGCCCCGACAGGTCCCACGTGTCGAGATCAACCGCACGCCGCCGCGCGGGCCCGTGGCATCGGGGAGGGCCAGCGCCAGGACGCAGACGTAGCGCGCGCCGCGCTCGTCCGGTGGCAGGCCGCGCAGTGCGTCGAGCAGCTTCGCGTTATTCGCCTGGTCGGTCGCGTCCTCGCCGGCGTAGCGCCGGGTACGCACGCCGGGGGCGCCGCCGAGAGCATCCACCTCGATCCCCGAATCGTCGGCCAGCGTCGGCAGTCCGCTCGCGCGGAGCCCGAAGCGTGCCTTGATCGCTGCGTTCGTCTCGAACGTCTCGCCGTCCTCGACCGGGTCGCCGGCGATGGCCAGCTCGTCGAGCGAGACGAGCTGCGTGTCGTCGAGTGCCAGCAGCTCACGCAGCTCGCGCAGCTTGTGGGTCGACCGGGTGGCGACCAGGAGGCGCCGGGCGGTCACCGCCGGACGGTGGCCAGGACCGCGGCCTGCGCCTCGAACAGCCGGGCCAGCCCACCATCGGCCAGGTCGAGCAGGGCATTCGCCGCCGCCCGGTCGAACGGCCGGCCCTCGGCCGTCCCCTGGAGCTCGACGTAGGCGCCCGCATCCGTGCCGACGACGTTGGAGTCGACGTCGGCGTGGGAATCCTCCGAGTAGTCGAGATCGAGCATCGACGTGCCACCGACGATCCCGACCGAGACCGCCGCGACCTTGGCCGTCAGGTGACGCTCCATCCCGTACGTGATGAGGGCGGCCGCCAGGGCGACGTAGCCGCCGGTGATCGAGGCTGTCCGCGTCCCGCCGTCGGCCTGGAGGACGTCGCAGTCGACGGTGATCGTCCGTTCGCCGAGCCGGGTCAGGTCGACCACGCCTCGCAGCGAGCGTCCGATGAGGCGCTGGATCTCGTGGGTCCGGCCGCCGATCCGGCCCTTGACCGACTCGCGATCCGTCCGTTCCGCGGTGGCCCGCGGCAGCATCGAGTACTCGGCGGTCACCCAGCCGGTCCCCTTGCCGCGAAGATGCGGAGGGACGCGGTCGACGATCGTGGCCGCGCACAGCACCTCCGTGTCGCCGACCTTGATCCGGCACGAGCCCTCGGCCCATTTCTGGACGCCGAGCGTGAAGCTGACCGGACGGAGGTCGTTCGGGCCGCGCCCATCGGCCCGGACGGTCACTGGTCGGTTGCCGATGGTCATGATGTCCTCTCCTCAGCCTTGGCGGCATCCCACAGCGCATCGAGCGCGGCGAAGTCGAGGTCGCGAAGCGCGACCCCCTGGTCGGCCGCTCCACGTTCGACACTGGCGAAGCGGCGCTTGAACTTTGCATTGGCGCTTCGGACGGCCGCTTCGGCCTCGATCCCACGCCGGCGGGCGACGTTGACGAGCACGAACAGCAGATCGCCGAACTCCTCAGCTCGCTCGGCATCGTTCGCCGCCCGGCGCAGCTCGTCCGCCTCCTCGGCGACCTTGTCGAGGACGTCCTCGATAGACGGCCAGTCGTAGCCGAGATTCGCGGCCCGCTCCTGCATCTCCTGGCTGGCCGCAAGGGCCGGCATGGATCGGCTGATCCCGTCGAGCGCGCTCTTGGGGACGGAGGTCGCGCCGTCCCCGTCGGCCGTGTCGATGCCGGACTCCGTGGCCGCCACGGCCCGCTCGTCGGCCTTGATCCGTTCCCACTGCCGATTGACGTCCGAGGCCGTCCGCGCCACGGCGTCGCCAAAGACGTGCGGATGCCGACGGACGATCTTCGCGGCGATCGCCGCCTGGACGTCGGCGAGATCGAAGACGCCGGCCTCCGCGGCGAGCTGCGCGTGCCGCACGATCTGGAGCCACAGGTCGCCGAGTTCGCCCGCCAGGTCGGGCGTCGCCCCGGCCTCGAGTGCGTCGTAGACCTCGTACGCCTCCTCGAGCAGGTGCTTGCGGAGCGAGGTATGGGTCTGCTCCTGGTCCCATGGGCAGCCGTCCGGCTGGCGCAGGCGGGCGGAGATCCAGGGCATCGCCCAGGGCCCGCCGACCGCGAGCTCGGGCGCGACAGGAGCCAGGTAGATCGGCTGCAGCAGGGCCCCCGAGTCCAGCGTGGCCAGGGTCGTGCCGTCGTTCGCCCCGAACCGACCGACCGGGTGGTCCGCTGGATAGAGACGCCGCAGGAGCGGGATGGGCTCCCATCCGCGCGGACCGGCACGACCCGGCAGCGGCACTGGGTCGCCTTCGCCGGCCTCCGCACGGAGCGTCGCCAGCGGGACGATCAGCAAGGGTCGCGATGGCTCGATCGGCGCGCCGATCAAGGTCTCGGCGGCATAGACCTGTAGCCCGATCGCCGGATCAAGCCGCCAGCGGAGCCGCGCCTCCGCGACGAGCGCGTCGAGCACCGGCCCCTCCAGCTAGTTGGTGCTGCTCGTGATGGCGCTGTCGCGCGTGATGACCGCCGCCGTCTTCTTGGCCCCGTACCACTTCGAGAAGGCGGTCGAGGTCAGCTCGGTCAGCTGCCTGCCCTCGGGGGTGCGGGTCTGCTCCTCGAAGACCTTGAGCAGATAGCTGCCGTCTCCCGCGACCGTGATGACGTCGGTGGTCTTGCCCACCGGTGCGGCGAAGATCGCATTGCTGAGCTCATCCCCGAGCTGGCCCTTGACGATCCAGCCGATGTCGCCGCCGATGCTCGCCGTCGTCGACTCCGAGTTGTCGCGGGCGAGGATGCCGAAGTCGGCGCCCTGGTCGCTCTGGGTCTTGAGCGCCTTGAGGTGGTCGACATCGGTCGGGCGATACATGACCTGGATGACGTGCCAGCCGAAGGCCGACTTCACCGGCGGCAGGATGTCGCCCGGCTTCAGGTTCGCCGCCAGGATGGCCGCCTTGAACGCGGCGTCGACAGAGCTCGAGCTGTCGAAGTACGGCAGCTTGCCGCCCGAGCCGGTCGCTCCGAGCGCGGAGGACTCGTTGCTCTCCTTGCGCGCGATCGAATCGAACAGGGCGGGGTTCGTCTTGAGTCGGGCGTAGGCCGCGGTCGCGAGCGACTGGGCGCGCGCCCAGGCCGGATTGTTCGGTGCCACGGTCGACGCCGTCGAGGGGTCGCCGTTGGGTGAGTACAGGATGTGGCGGACCTTGATCGCATCCGTGCCAGGCGGCGTGGTCGGCTCCTTGAGATAGATCTCCGAAACGCGGCGCTGCGGCCCTGGCCCGGTCACGTCGGCCACGATCTTGGCCTGCAGCTTCTCGTGGGTCACGTCAGCCGCGACGACGGTGCGGTAATGGTCGAGGCTGATGCCCTTGTTCTGGAACTTCGCCTGGTAGGCGCTGTCGACCGACGATGCCACGATCTCGGTGGCGCGCCCGATCCGGAAGGTCCCGTCGGTACCCTCGACGACCGCGGTCGGCGTGTTGACCGGCGCCGCGAAGAGCGCCTTGAGGAACGGCTCGTCCGCCTGGGTGTTCGTCGCGCCGATCCAGCCGAGCTCGCCGCCCTGGGCCGCGGTCGCGGCATCCGTGGAGACCGTCTTGGCGACCTCCTCCCACGACTTCCCGCCCTGGATGTCCTTGAGTGCCGCCTCGGCCTTGGTCCTGGCTTCGGCCTTCTGGGCGGTGGTCGGCTCGATCGCCCCGGCGTCGATCACGGGTGCGACCGCGATGAGCCAGCTGTGGCGTATCTCGGACGTGGTCGCCTCGACGACCAGGCGGGCGTCGATATCGGCCGGCGCGACGGTGACCCCTTCCTGGGCCGCGAGCTTCGCCTGGAGCTTGGCATCGATCAGCCGTTCGAGGGTGTCCTTGGCCAGCGTGCCTCGCGCGGTGGTGATGGCGGACTTTTCGGCCGTGCCCTGGGCCTCGGTCAGATGGCCAGCCAGCACGTCGGTGCTGATCCTCGCCTCGGTCTCGTCGAGCCGCCACTGCTCGATCGCGTAGCGGTCGCGGAACTCGTCCTTGGTGATCGACTGGCCATCGACGCTCGCCACCGCAGCGAGATGAGCCCCGTACCACGACAGCCCGACATAGATCGCGAGGATCAGGAGGGCGAGCACGACGATGAGGCCGAAGCCGAGGTTCAGATAGAAGTTTCGACGGTCCTGCGCTTCCCACGCGGGGCGGTGTTCACGCTTGACGACCGGCTTGGCTCGAAAGGTCATGGTCTGGTGGGATCCCTGTCAGATGGCCGGCTGCTACCGGGGGCGGCTGGGGCGGCCGGTATCGTACCCCAACCTTCGGTCGGGGCCGTCAGGGCCGGCGGCCGGGCCGGGACCCGGCGATGAGCGCCTCGACGATCTCGAGGTAGTGGATCGATTCGCGCTCCCAGGCCGCGTCCCGCACGACCGCCTCGGTGCGCGTGACGGCCGCCTCGCGGGCGACGGGGTGATCGACCAGGGTCAGGATCGCGCTGACCATCCCGGCCGTGTCACCCGAGCGATAGGTGGCGACCGTCCCGGCCGGGAACATCGCGATGAGCATCGGCAGCGCCGAGGCGACCACGGGCTTGCCCATGGCGCCGTACTCGAAGACCTTTCCGGACAGGCTCAGGTCGGTGAACTCATCGTGCCGAGTGGGCGCCAGCCCGATGTCCGCCGCCGCGACGGCAGCCGGTACCTCGTCGATGGGGATGCGACCGTGGAACGTCACCCGATCGGCGATACCGAGCGCGTCGGTCAGGTCCTGGAGCGCAGTTGCGGTGTCGCCACGACCGTAGACCTCGAGACGCACGTCCAGCTCGGGTCGGTCGGCGGCGATCATGGCCACCGCCCGGAGCGCGACGTCCACCTCGTAGGTCGGGATGAGGCCGCCGGTGTAGATCAATCGCAACGAGCCGTCCTCGCGGAACGCTCGCCGCGGGTGGGCGGTCACGTCGAACCGGGCGAGCGATGGGCTGTTCTTGACCACCGCCAGCTTGGCCGGCGGGACACCGAGCCCGATCAGGCGGTCCTGCATCGCCGCGTTGACCGACAGCGTCACCGAGGAGACGCCGATCGACAGCCGCTCCTGGACCAGCAGCAGCCGGTGCGTCAGCGGGTTGGAGGCGCGCGGGAAACGTGTCCGGAAGAACTCGGGCATGGCCTCGTGCAGGTCCAGGATGAGCGGCACGCCGACGAGGCGGAGCGGGAGCACCGCGAAGGCGAGGAAGTCGGGAAGCGAATGGACCTGGACCAGCGCGAACCGCTCCCGCCGGTGCAACCGGATCGCCATCCACAGGGCGCGCACGAAGAAGTCGAGATATTCGCGCAGGTAGACCCCGATCCCGGCGCCGTGATGGCGCTGGACGTCGAGCCGCACGATCCGGACGCCGGCCAGCTGCCCCGTCGCTTCCTGGCCCGGGAGTCGCAGCCCGAGGACGGTCACCGGCCGACCCGTGGCGACGATCGATTCGGCCTCGCGCCGGACGCGCGGATCCTCCTCGTAGTGGCTGTGGACGATCATCAGCACCGGTCGTCGCCGCGACGTCTCGCGTCCCGGGCGCGCGCCGGACCAGCCGTTCAGGGCCGTGTCGACCAGCCGGCGCCCAGGCGGAGGACCTGGCGCGGCCGGGTGGCCCGTCCATGCGATGAATCGACCGTATCGACGACGAGTTCGGCGCCGGCGTAGACGGCGGCCCAATCGATGGCGGCGTGGGCGGTCACGACCACGACCACGTCGGCCCAGCCGAGCAGTTCAGCGAGCGACGAGCCCGTCCGGCTCACCCCGGCCGCATCACGAAACGCCTCGACGTGCGGATCGTGGAAGCGGACTTCGGCGCCGCGCGCGGCGATCTGGGCCAGCACGTCGGCCGCCGGCGAGTTGCGGGCGTCGCGAACGTTGGGCTTGAACGCGACGCCGAGGATGCCGACCTTCGACCCCTTGAGCGCCCGCCCGCGATCGTTGAGCGCCTCGGCGACGAGGTCGACGACATGGCGGGGCATGGCGAAGTTGATGTCACCCGCGAGCTCGATGAACCGGTCGATGAAGTCGAACTCGCGGGCCCGCCACGAGAGGTAGTACGGATCGACCGGGATGCAATGGCCACCGACCCCGGGCCCGGGCGTGAAGCGCATGAACCCGAACGGCTTGGTCGCGGCGGCGTTGATGACCTCCCAGACGTCGAGTCCCATCCGCTCGCACAGGAGCGCCAGGTTGTTGACGAACGCGATGTTGATGTTGCGGAAGACGTTCTCGAGGAGCTTGGCGAGCTCGGCGGCGTCGGGCGACGAGAGCTCGACGACCTGGTCGTTGATGTGGCCGAGCAGCGCCGCGGCCCGGTGCGTCGCCTCGGGGGTCGTCGCCCCGACGAGCCGCGGGACACCCTTGCTGGCGCTCAACGGGTCCCCCGGGTTCACCCGCTCCGGGGCGAAGGCGAGATCGAAATCGGTCCCGGCCCGGAGCCCGCTGGCTTCGATGACCTCCCGGAACGGGCCGGTCGTCGTTCCCGGGAAGGTCGTCGACTGGAGGATCACCAGCTGGCCACGACGGAGATGCGTGCGGATGGTCTCGGCGGCGGACAGGACCGGTGCGAGATCGGGTTCCTTGGTCGGGGTGAGCGGGGTCGGGACGCAGACGAAGATCGCATCGGCGTCGCCGAGCCGCGCGTCCGCCGGCGAGACGACCCGGAGACCGGCTGCGAGGGCGGCGCGCAGCCGATCGTCCGAGACGTCGTCGATCGGCGAGGTGCCGTCGTTGAGCTCGACCACCCGAGGCTCGAACGTGTCGATCCCCTCGACCGTCAGCCCGGCCTCGACGAACGCGATGGCCAGCGGCAGGCCCACGTAGCCAAGGCCGATGATGGCCACTCGACGGTCTTCGCTCACGGTCCCTCCAGCGCTTGTCGGTCGCGCCAGAGGATAGCCCCAGGCGGGCTCAGACGCGTCCCGCCAGCCACGCCGCGAGGACCGCCGCCATCCGTTCGCCGGCATGGCCGTCCCACAGCGGCGGGGGGCTGGTCGGGGCCGGACGTCCGTCGGCGAGGATCGATCGGGCGAGCCCCACCACCGCGTCCGGTCCCACCAGCTGGTTCGTGCCGTGGGTGACCGTGATCGGGCGTTCGGTGTTTGGTCGGACGGTCAGGCAGGGCACGCCGAGCACCGTCGTCTCCTCCTGGATCCCGCCCGAATCGGTCACCACCAGCGCAGCCCCACGGACCAGCGACAGGAAGTCGATGTAGCCCAGCGGGTCGACGATCCGGAGCCGGTCGCTGCCGACGAGACCGGCCGCCTCGAGGGTCGGTCGGCCGCGCGGGTGGAGCGGCACGACGAGCGTGACCAGTTCACTGACGCCACGCAGCATCGCCACGACCCGGGCCGCCTGGCTGGCCTCGTCCACGTTCCCCGGGCGATGCATGGTGGCCACCGCGTACCGCTCGGGCAGGTCAAGCGCGGTCCGCATCCCGGCCGCATCGAAGCGCTCGAGGTTCGACAGCAGCGTGTCGATCATCGGGTTGCCGACATGGTGGATCCGATCGGCCGGGATGCCCTCGGCCCGGAGGTTGTCGACGCCCTCGGGCGAGGTCACGAACAGGAGCTCGGCCAGGAGGTCCGTGATGCGGCGGTTGATCTCCTCGGGCATCGTGTCGTCGAAGCTGCGCAGACCAGCCTCGACGTGGACGACGGGCAGCCCGAGCTTGGCGCACACCAGCGCCGCGGCCATCGTCGAGTTGACATCGCCGTACACGACGACCAGCTCGGGGCGCGACGCCATGAACTGTCGCTCGAGCGCGACCATCAGCGCAGCGGTCTGGACCGCCTGGCTCCCCGAGCCCACGCCGAGGTTGACGTCAGGCTCCGGCAGTCCGAGGTCGGAGAAGAAGACATCGGACATGGTGGCGTCGTAGTGCTGGCCGGTGTGGACCACGACCTGCTCCACGCCACGCTCGGCAAGCGCCCGGATGAGCGGCGCGGCCTTCATGAAGTTGGGCCTCGCCCCCACGACGTGCGCGACGATCCCGCTCATGGTCCCCTTCGAGATGGGCCTCGTCGACGATGACTGGGCGGCCCGCGCCAGTATCCCCGATGCGGCGGTCATGGCGGGCGGGGCCGGGATGCTACGCTACGCGCGCTCATGACGTCCCCGTCCACCGAGGCGATCGCCTCACCACGCCCCCGCCGCCGGCGCCCGACGGCCGTGACGCTCATCCGGACCGGGCTGTCGGAGATGCTCGGCAGGCGTCGGCTCACCCGGTTCCTGGTCGCGGCGGACCTCAAGCGGACCCATGCCGACACCCTGTTCGGACAGGTCTGGTGGATTCTCGACCCGCTCCTCCAGATGGCGGTGTACATCGTCGTCGTGGTGGTCATCTTCGCCAGGGCGACGCCGGCCTACCCGCTGTTCCTGTTCGCCGCGGTCCTGCCCTGGAAGTGGTTCTCCACCACTTTGAACGACGCGACGTTGTCGATCACGGGCCGGCAGTCCCTCATCCGCGAGATCCAGTTCCCGAAGATCGTCCTGCCT
>DASYJV010000161.1:0-8284 GCA_035996105.1 Candidatus Limnocylindrales bacterium
GAACCGTTCCACGGGACCATCGGCGTCGCGCCGGCCGGCCGCGAGGTGCGGAGCGCGCTCGTCCCGGAGGCCTATGGGGGCAACATGGACACGCCCGAGGCCCGTGCCGGAACGACCATCTATCTCGGCGTCAACGTCCCGGGCGCCCTCTTCTCGCTGGGTGACGGCCACTACACGATGGGCGAGGGCGAAGCCTGTGGCGTGGCGGTCGAGGGCGCCATGAACACCCGGCTCACGGTCGAGGTGATCAAGGGCGTCTATTGCGAGTGGCCCCGACTCGAGGACGACGACTGGATCATGGTCGCCGGCTCGTATCGCCCGCTGGAGGACGCGTTCCGGATCGCCCACACCCAGCTCGTGCGCTGGATCGCGTCGGAGACGGGCCTCTCCGAGCTGGATACGTACCAGCTCGTCTCGCAGGGCTCACGCTCACCGATCGCGAATGTCGTCGATCCGAACTACACCATCGTGGCGAAGATGCCGAAGCGGCTCCTCCCGCACGACGTGCCGTGGATGAACGGGGCGCACGACCGGCTGGTGGCGCTGGGTCGTCGCGCCTGATCACCCGGCCTGATCGTCCGGCCTGGTGGCCCCGCCGCGGCCCGCGCCTTACGGAGCGATCGGCTGGACCGACACCCAACGATGCTCCCAGGCCATCCGGATCCGGGCGTAATGCCACGGCGTGAAGAAGCGCAGGAGCTGGCCCAGGGTCAGCCGCCGGTCGGGCCGCATGTCGTAGCCGTAGGTTCGGTTCTGGAGGCCCCACAGTGGCCCGACGACGCGGACGCTGGTGATCGTGTACTGGCTGGTGACGGCGGGATCGGCGGTCGCCGTGAACCCGGTCAGGATCCAGGCGTGATCGCCGTGGGCAACGGTGATCCCGACGGGCAGGTTGGTCCTGCGCAGGTTCGCGACCGCGGTGCGGATCGCGGTGCTGAAGGTCGTGCTCGCGACGAGTCGGTACCGCGCATCCACGAAGCGGCGCAGCCCGGCCGCCCAGCCGGCCGGATCGACGCCGTCCGAGACGGGGATCCGATACTGGTCGTGGGCCCGCATGTAGGTGAAGTAGCGCTGCTGGTTCGCGCGTGAATGGTCGGCCGTTCGGAACACGATATTGCGCATGATCTGGACGTCGGCGGCGGTGCACCACAGCCAGCTCTTCTGCGTCGTGAAGACGCCGGCGCGGTAGAGATCGACACCGCCCGTCCAGGTCAAGAGCGCGGCGGCGGGTCTCGGTGTCACGCCACCGACGGCCGCGGTCGCCACGACGATGGCGAGCACCAGCCGAGCGATCGAGCGGTGGCGGATCGGGCCTGTCACCGGGTTATGGTCGCCCGATTCGCGGGATCCTGCCAGCGGCCGGGTCAGCTCGCCGGCGGCACGTTCTGGTTGAGCCGGAAGAGATTGGTCGGGTCATAGCGGGCCTTGACCGAGGCCAGGCGGTCCCAGGTCCGGCCCGGGTAGGCCGCCCGGACGCGCGCCTCGCCCTCATCGAGCAGGAACCCGACATAGGCGCCGGTGTCGCCCTGATCGAGGAAGTCCACGAGGTCGCTCACCCATCGCTCCCGGACGATCTTGTCCTCGGGGCCGTCATAGAACGCGGCGACGTTGACCATGATCCGGCTCGAGCGGTGCGCGAACGCCGTCGCCTCGACCGGCACGCGCGCCATCGCGCCGCCGAGCACCCGGATCTGCGACACGCGGAGCGAAGCGTCGGAGGCGCGCAGGCGTTCGATGATGCCCTCCGCGAGCTCTCGGTCGACGTGGTCGATGAACATCGTGCGCGAGGCCGCGGTCGGGTGATAGTCGGCGTCGTCGGGCGGATAGATGCCCGGTAATGGCATCGCCTGGACCAGGTCCGCCAGCGGCGCGGCGAGCGCCCGGAACGGCGCGATCGCGCGCTCGCCGGCTTCCGCGTCACCGGCATGACAGAGGATCGCCAGGATCACGACCTCGCCGTGATGTGCCTCGGGGACGAATGGCATCGGCGGGCAGTTCATGACATTGGCGATGGTCGACAGCTCGTCTGGCGCCGCCTCGGCCGCGGCGATGAACCCGGCCAGTGTCTCGGCCGTGGCCGGCAGGACCAGCAATCCGCCGACGATGCCCTCGACCGGGCTGAGCCGGTACTGGAACCGGGTCGCGACGCCGAAGTTGCCGCCGCCACCGCGGATCGCCCAGAACAGCTCCGGATGGGTCTGCGCATCGACCAGCAGGGTCTCGCCATCGGCGGTGACGACCTCGGCGGCGAGCAGCGCGTCGATCGTCAGACCGAACTTGCGAACGAGATAGCCGACGCCGCCACCGAGGGTGATCCCGCCGATCCCGACCGATCCGGTGTCGCCGAACCCGACGGCCAGCCCATGCTCCGCCAGCGCCGTCGTGAGCTCCGCCGCCGTCAGACCGGTCTCTGCCCAGGCAGTGCGCCCGTCGACATCGACCTCGAGCCCCTTCATCTCCGAGACATCGATCACGATGCCGCCCTCGGTGACGCTGTGGCCGACGCCGCTGTGGCCACCGCTTCGCACCGCGAGCTCGAGCCCGTTGTCACGCGCGAGGCGGATGGCCCGAGCGACGTCGCTCGCATCGGCGACACGGACGATGAGGGCCGGCCGCCGGTCGATGCCGCCGTAGACCACGGTCCGCGCCGCGTCGTAGTCGGCGTCGTCCGGGGTGATCAGCCGGCCGTGCTGGTCGGCGCTGAGCTCCGGGATCGAGATGCCCGTGGTCGTCCGCAAGGTGTGCCCCTCCAGTGGAAGCGCCCATGGTAGGCGAGCTCGCCGCCCATCGCCGCTCTTGGTCCGGAGATGGAGGAAAATGACCCCGGAGGTGGCGGCGATGAAGCTCGGTGTGGTGATTCCCCAGGGTTGGACCGGCGAGTACGACGGCTGGCAGCCGCTCGATGCCTGGCGACGGACCGCGGCGGTGGCCCGCCAGGCCGATCGCCTCGGCTTCGAGTCGGTCTGGCTGTTCGACCATTTCCACACGGTCCCACGACCGACCGATGAGATCACCTTCGAGTCCTTCACCTCGCTCGCGGCGCTGGCGGCCCTGACCGAGCGCGTGCGCCTCGGCCACATCGTCATCTGCACCGCCTACCGGAACCCCGCCCTGACGGCCAAGATGATCTCGACGATGGATTCGATCAGCGGCGGCCGGATGGAGCTGGGCATCGGTGCCGGCTGGAAGCGCGACGAGTTCCTGGCCTACGGCTACGGCTACCCGGAGACGAAGGAGCGGCTCGCCCGGCTGGGCGACGATCTCGAGGTCATCACCCGGATGCTGGACGGCGACAGGCACCAGCACGCCACCTACGAGGGTCGGTACTCGCAGGTTCACGACGCCATCAATGTCCCCAAGCCGATCCAGCAGCCGCGCGTGCCGATCATGGTCGGTGGCAACGGGCCGAACGTCACCTGGCGCCTCGCGGCACGCCACGCCGACGAGCTCAATCTCGACGCGATGAGCCCGGCCGAGGTGGTCGACGCGCTGCCGGTGATCCGCAACCGGTGCGAGGAGATCGGTCGTGACCCGGCAACGCTCCCGGTCTCGCTCCATTTCTGGAGCGAGACGTTCGGCAACGCCGGCGCCGAGCGCGTCGACGCCCTGGCGGCCTACCGCGAGGCGGGGATCAGCCGGGTGATGGGTCTCGACAAGGGTTCGGCGACGACCGACGAGGCGCTCGAGGCGCTCGCCGCGGATGCCCGGGCGGCTGGCGTCGAACTGGCGCCGGCGACCTGAAGCGCTAGGCGGCCGTCGCTCCATCCACGACGGCTTCGGACGACGGCGGCAGCAGGTCGACGACCACCGACCCGGTCACGTTCGCCACCACGCTCGTGCCAAGGCTCGCCCGCCAGTCGGCCACGCTGGCCGGCGTGACATGACCATGCAGCCAGAGCGGCGGGCTCAGGCGTTCGAGGAGCCAGCGGTAGGCCGCGTAGCCGAGATGGTATGGGTCCACCTCCTCGTCCCCCACCCCGCGCGGTGGGGCATGGCTCACGACGAGCACGGGCGCGCCGTTGCCGCGAAGCCTGCGGACGACGAGGCTCGACTGGGTCCGGAGGACGTCGACCCACGCCTGTCGCTCGTCACGGAGCGCCTGGTCGGGGCGCAGTCCGGGCCACTCGAAAGGCGCGATGGTGATCCCGCCCACCTCGACGAGATGGCCGCTCGACAGGTGGTGGGGCGCGTCCCGCAGCGTCTCCGACCAATGCCCGCCGCGATCGTGGTTGCCGCGGACGTAGGCCACGGGCACGTGGAACGCGTCGGCGAGGAAGCCGAGATAGTCCGGCTCCAGGTCGCCACAGCCGATGACCGCATCGATCCGGCCGATCGTCTCGCGGTTGATGGCATGCTCGAGGGCCGGGTCGATCACGTCGGAGACGGCCAGCAGCCGGATCGGCGCGCCATGGCGTCCCTCGAACGGGCGGGCATCCGGCCAGACGATCGACAGGCGGCGGGTCATGTCGGCTCGTCCGGTCCGTCGGGCGTGCCGGGCTCAGCGGACCAGTGCGGGCCGTCGAGCGCCATATGCTCCTCGCTCGAAAGCACATCGCTCGGCCGATGGCCACTCCCCGCAGTCCGCACGGCCCGGGAATCCGCCATCGAGTCGGCGAGCGACAGGATCGGCTCGGTCCGATGGCCGCCGGGCGGGATCAGCTCGACGACGTTGGCGTCGATCTCGGGCTGGCCGCCGTATTTGGCCAGCGCGACCCGGTTGTGGCCGTCGATGACCCAATACCTGCCCCCGAATTTCACGACGTCGATGGGCGGCAGGGCCACGAGCCTGTCCTGGGCCTGTCGGAGACGCTGCCAGCGCGCGGCCCAATTGGGGCCGCGCAGTGGTTTGAGCGGCAGGAAGTCCCCGCCGCGTTGCGCCCCACCACCGACCGCGGTCCCGGCGATGTCGTCGACCTCGATGGTCCGAAGGCCGACCTGGACGGGGTGCGCGAGTCGGGCTTCCGGGTGCACGTCTTCGAGGTACGCGAGCGGCTCCCTCCCCAGCCGCCGGACCCGCCGAACCCGCGCGGCGGGGAGCTCGTTCCAGGTCCGCTCGACGTCGTCGATGGCCTGACCGACGCGATCGACGATCGGCTCCCTGGCGGCCGCGACGCCGGAGCGGATCCGCTCGATGGCCCGGCGCGCGGGTTCCGGGACACGGCGTGGTTCGGGCTTGTCCGGTTCGTCCATCTCGGTGAGGCGGGACCCCCAGGGTCAGGCCGGCTCTTCTCCCAGGACGGACAGGATGTTCCCGGATGGATCCTTGAACCAGGCGATCGTCGGACCCATCCCGCGGGCGATCCCCTTCTCGTCCTGCTCGAACGACGCGTAGCGCTCCATCTGGATGCCGGCGACGTTCAGCGCGTCGACGGCCGCCTCCACGTCGTCGACGCGGAAGTTGAGGACCGTGAAGTTCGCCGGCGCGTGGTCTTCCTTCGGGTAGACGAGGACCGGCGACTCGCCGCCGAGATGCAGCTCGAGCAGGCCGCTCTCCCTCGAGTCCCGCACATCTAGCCCGAGGGTCGTGCCGTAGAACTGCCTCGCCGCCTCCGTCTCCTTGACCGCGAAACTCGAAAATGCCTTGCTGTCCTTGAGCATCGGTCGCTCCCTGCTACGTCTCCGCATCGTACGCGGGCGCGGGAACGTCGGCATAGGTACGGTCCGTTGCAGCCATCTAGGCCTCTCGCGCGGCGATGGCTGGCGGCCTACCTTGTTGCCATCGGTCAACGTCAGCGTTGATTCGGGCCGATCGATAAATGGCAAACCCGTCGCGAGGCGGGGACGCAAAGCCACGGGCCTCTCGCAGGTAGCCGGGTTGCCGAAAACGGAGGTGGACCATGGAGGTCCAGAGATTCCGCCGAGCACGGGTCGCCGTGCAAGCCGCCGTCACACTGGCCGCGGCGCTCGCTGTCCTGCTTTCCGCGGCAGCAAACTTCCACCGCTAGCGCGATCCCGACCGCCGGGCCACGCGTCCGGCGGTCGCGCGCTCTCGTCCGAGTGGCGCCACGCCCTCAGCCGGCTGGCGCCTTTTTGCGCGCCTCGAAGCCGAGTCGACGCGCCTCCCGCACCGTCAGCGGCTCGACGCGTTTCCAGGTGAACGCGGTCGCCACCGCATCCCAGACGGCATCCAGCTCCCAGTACGAGCTGTGCGACCTGGGAAAGTCCTTCCCCGAGTGGACCCGCAGGTCGACGACGCTCGCCAGGCCATCCGACCGCCGGAAGAGCGGTTCCGCCAGGAATGACAGGAAGTCGCGGCTGTCATAGACGTTCAGCCACGAGACGGGCAGGTACGGCGGATCGGACTCGTTGTAGGGCATCGACGGGATCGCATCGAAGGTGTAGAGCAATGGCGCCTGCGAGCCGACGGTCACGCACGCCTCGACGGGCGCCTCCGGCCAGCTTGCCAGGAGGTCGACCAGCGCGATCCCGCCGAGGCTCAGCGCGACGGGGAGGACCGGCCGGCCGGCGGCCGCCTTCGCCGCCCGTTGGAGCTCGGTCCTGAGGATCCGGTGGACGGAGGCGCGATGGGATGCGTACCCGATGACGTCGGCCATCATCTGGGCGCCGAGGGCGTCGATCAGCGCCTCGCGTCGATCCTCGAAGTAGTTGGTCGCGATCTTCATCACCGCGTCCTTGCGCAGCCCGGCGCGCAGGATCGGGACGGGCATCGGCGACGGCCGGCCGCGACGGTGGATGGTCTGCTTCCAGTTGCCCAGCCGGAGGTCCGAGTGACGTCGCCACTCGGGCGCGACGACGGTGACGTCCCAGCCCCGGGCGCGTACCTGGTCCTCGATCCTCGACAGGTTCTGGACGAGACCCTCGGAGGTCTCGCTGGCGCCGTGGATGAAGAACAGCACCCCGCTCGGCTTGGCCATCGGCCGACGATACACGCCCGGCTGGCCCGCTAGCATCCCTGCATGTCCACGCCTTCAAGTTCGCGGCCCGTGACCGCGGCCATCCTCGGCTGTGCCGCGCTGATGCTCGTCGGCTGGACGGGGCTGCTCGTGCCTGCACTCATCCGCTCGATCGAGCGCGACTTCGGCCAGACGGACGCCGGGATCGGGATCTGGCTCTTCCTCGATGCGGTGGCGTATGTCGCCGGATCGATGCTGGGCGGTCTGCTGACCGAGCGGTTCGGGCGGCGGATCGTGCTCGGAACGGCGGTCCTGCTCATGGCGCTCGGGCTGGCCGGGCTCGCGACCGTCCCATCGTGGGGACTCTTCCTCGCCTTTGGCATCCCGTTCGGGTTCGGCTCGGGGGCCATCGACGGCGGCACGAACGGCCTCATCCTCGAGCTCTACCCGGCAAGTCGCGGCCGAGCGCTCAACGTGCTCCACCTGTTCTTCAGCCTGGGGGCGCTCGGGTCACCGCTGGTGGTCGGCCGGCTGGCCGAGGCCGGGATGACGTGGCAGTCGATCGTGCTCGGCTCAGCGTTTCCGGCCGTGATCCTGCTGGTGCTCGTGGCCGTCGCGGACCTGCCGTCCGGACGACATGCCCGCGTGCCCGGCGCGAACGGGCCGCGGATCAGGCTGGCCGTCCCGCTCGTCGCGCTCGCCTTCGCCATCGGCTGTTACGTCGCGTCCGAAGTCGGCGTCTCGGATTGGCTTGTCCAGTTCCTCGCGACGGCGTCGATCGGCCTGGCGACGTCGGCTCTGGCACTGTTCTGGGGCTGCCTCGCGCTGGGACGCCTCGTCAGCGCCAAGGTCAGCGACCGCTTCGATCACGCTCGACTCGCGGCGATCGCGTCCCTGACCGCCGGGCTCGCCCTGATCGCCGCCGTCCTCGTGCCGTCGCTACCGGCCTCGATCCTGCTGTTCGGCGCCGCGGGCTTCGCCTACGGGCCGATCTATCCCCTGATCATGGCCGTCGCGGGCGACCGGTTTCCCGATCGTTCCGCTGCGGTCAGCGGCTTCCTCGCGGGCTGCGCGGTGATCGGCGCGATCATCTACCCGCCGATCATGGGGTTCCTGTCGGTCGGGGCCGGGCTCGGGGTGGCGATGATCGGGGCGGCGATCCTGGCGATGGCCGGCGCGACGGTCCTGTTCCTGGTCGGCCGGACGACGGCTCCCTCGATGGTCCCGGAGTAGGCCGTCCGCCCGGACCGCGGTCGCTGGGTCAGGTGGCCGTCTCGGTCAGCCTGGCCAGCCGGGCAAGCGAGGTTTCGAACGACTTCCCGATGGGGCCCGGTGCCAGGAACCGGAGCATGAAGGTGTTCACCAGCGATCCTGGCTCGGCCTGGAGGCGATAGGTCACGACCGAGCCCAGCCCGTCCGGCCTGATCGAG
>DASYJV010000162.1:0-10385 GCA_035996105.1 Candidatus Limnocylindrales bacterium
CCGCGGCTGGAGCAGGGAGGCCTCGTCCTCTTCGTACAGGACCTCCTTGGTCGCCTCCGCGACCTGGCCGTCCGTCTCCTCGGTCCCGGGCCCGGCCGCCGCCTCGGTCTCGGCGACTTCGTAGCCGAGCTCGCCGGCGACGAGCGAGGCCGTGTCGCGATCCACCAGCTGGTTGATCGTGGCGAAGATCCCGCTCTTGATCAGCTCGCGGATGATGTCGGCGGGGTTGACGCCGAGCAGCTCGGCCAGCTCCTTGACCGTGATCGTGCCGGGCAGCTCGATCGCGCCGCGCTCTCGCGGGTCGAGTGTCTGCACCCCGGTCGCATTGAACGCGCCGTCGCGACGCGGCGGCTTCCGGGGCCCGCGACGGCCGCGGGTGCCGCTCCTACTCCTGGCCACGAGCTCCTCCTTCGATCATCTGGTCGTCAAGCTTCAGGCCCTCGCCGAGCGCGATGCGCGACTCGGTCGGGACCGGGGTCTTGAGCGCCCGGCTCAGGGCGCCCTTGGTGAAGGCTGTATCGAAGCATTCGCCGGTGCGGCAGACATACGCTCCGCGACCAGCGGCGCGCCCTGACCGGTCAAGGGTCACGTCCCCGCCCGGGGTCCGGACGATGCGAACCAGGTCACGCTTCTGACGGACCGTCCGACACCCGACGCAGGTGCGGTTCGGGACGCGCCGCTGGACAGCGGCCCGCAGCGCCCCGGCTACGACGCCACCTCTTCGGTGGTGGTGCCGGCGGCCTTCCTGGTGACACGCTTCGGAGCGGCCACCGCGGTCGTCTTGGCCGCGGCGGTCGCCTTGGGCGCCTTGGTCGTCGCGGCCGCCTTGGTCGTCGCGGCCGTGGTGGCCGCCTTGACCGTCTTGGTCGTCGCGGTCTTGGTCGCCGTGGCCGCCTTGGTCGCCGTGGCCGTCTTGGTCCCCGTCGAGCTCGCAGCGGGCGCCGGCTCCACGTCCGCCGTTCCGGTCGCCGTCTTCGAGGCGCGCTTCGGCTTCGGGGTGGCAGCAGCGGCGACGGCCTCCGCCGATTCCGCTTCGGCGGCCTTGGCCGTGGTCGCCTTCGTGACGCGCTTCGGCTTGGCGGCCGGGGCGTCCGCCGGGGTGCCGTCGCCCGCCGACTCGAGCGTCGGGGTCACAGCAGTCGCCTCGACTTCCGCGGTCGCCGGCGTCGGGGCGCTGGTGGCCGCATCGGCCGCGGCCTTCGCCTCGGCGACGGAGACATCGCTTCGGATATCGATCCGCCAGCCGGTCAGGCGGGCGGCAAGCCTCGCATTCTGGCCCTCGCGACCGATCGCCAGCGAGAGCATCCGCTCCGGGACGGTGACGCTCGCGATCCGGTGCTCCTCGTCGATATCGACCGAGATGACCTGCGCGGGACTCAACGCATTGGCGACGAAGACACTGGCGTCGTCGTTCCATGGGATGACGTCGATCTTCTCGCCCGACAGCTCGGCGACCACGGCCTGGACGCGCGCGCCCCGCTGGCCGACGGTCGCGCCGACCGGGTCGAGACCCTCCTGCCGCGATGCGACGGCCACCTTCGAGCGGCTGCCTGCCTCCCGGGCGATGGCCTTGATCTCCACGGTCCCGCTGTGGATCTCCGGGACCTCGAGCTCGAACAGGCGCCTCAGGAAGCCCTTGTGGGTCCGGCTGACGAAGATCTGGGGCCCCTTTGTGGAACGGCGGACTTCCAGCACGAACGCCTTGACGTTCTGGCCGATCCGGTAGTGCTCGAGCGCCGATTGCTCGGTGGTGGCGAGGATCGCCTCTACGTTCTTGCCGACGTCGAGGATGATGGCACGCGGCTCCACCCGGTTGACGGTGCCGGTCATGAGCTCGCCTTCCCGGCTCGCGAACTGGTCGAAGACCTGGTCCCGCTCGACCTCCCGGATCCGCTGGAGGACGATCTGCTTGGCGGTCTGGGCCCCGATCCGGCCGAAGACGTCGCCATCGAGCTGCTCGGTCTCGACCAGGTCGCCGATCTCGGCGCTGGGCTGATGGGCCTGCGCCTGCTCGATGGTCATCTCGGTGAACTCGTCCTCGATCTCGCCGACGACGCGGCGCGCTCGAAAGACGCGGATCTTGCCGGTCTCGGCATCGATCCGCACGTGGATGTCCTCATCACCGGCGACACGCCGATAGGCCGACTGGATGCCGTCCTCGACGGCACCGATCAGCTGCTCTCGCGAGATCTGCTTTTCGGCGTTGAGCTGGAGGAGGGCACCGACGAAGTCCCGACTCACGATGGCCTCCGTTCGCTGTGCAGATGTCATTGCGCCACTCAATAAAGAAACGTGGGGGTCACCCACGTCACGGAGCGGCCGTTCAGTTGCACGAAGTATATACCCGGCAGCGTGGACGGCTCAAACGCCATCGATGCCGGGGAGAACGAGCCGCTCAGCCGAGCGGCGCCGCCGGAGCCCCGGTCGTCGGTGTCGGGAACCGCTGGGCGACGTAGTCCTCGAGGATCCCGATGAACTCGGCCACGAGGCCATCGCCACGCAACGTGCGATCGAGACGACCGTCGATGAAGACCGGCGCGACCGGTTCCTCGAACGTGCCGGGGAGCGAGATCCCGATATCGGCGTGCTTCGACTCCCCAGGACCGTTGACGACACAGCCCATGACCGCGACCCGCAGCTCCTCGGCGCCCGGGTGCGTCTCACGCCAGACGGGCATCCGTTGCTTGAGGTGGTCCTGGATCTGCTGCGCCATCTCCTGGAAGAACGTCGACGTCGTCCGACCGCAGCCGGGACACGCCGAGACCTGGGGCAGGAACGAACGCAGCCCCATCGACTGGAGGACCTGCTGGGCGATCTCCACCTCGCGCTCGCGCGGCGCACCGGGCTCCGGTGTCAGCGAGACCCGGATCGTGTCGCCGATCCCCTCGTTGAGCAGGATGGCCAGACCCGCGGTGGAGGCGATGATCCCCTTGTCGCCCATCCCCGCCTCGGTCAGACCGAGGTGCAGTGGATAGTCACTCCGCGCGGCGAGGAGCCGGTAGACGTCGACGAGGTCGCGCACGCCCGAGACCTTCGCGGACAGGATGATCCGGTCGTGGCGCATCCCGGTCGCCTCGGCCAGCTCGGCCGAGCGCATCGCCGATTGGAGCATCGCCTCGATCATCACGTCCCGAGCATCCCGCGGCGCCGCGAGCCGGGCGTTCTCGTCCATGAGCTCGGTCAGGATCGCCTGGTCGAGCGAGCCCCAGTTGACCCCGATGCGGACCGGGACGCCGTTGTCGTTGGCGATGCGGATGATCGTCGCGAAGTGCTCGTCGTGACGTTTCGCTCCGACGTTGCCGGGGTTGATCCGGTACTTGGCAAGCGCGGCGGCCATCTCGGGGTAGTCGGCGAGCAACTTGTGGCCGTTGTAGTGGAAGTCGCCGACGATCGGCACGTCGACGCCGAGTCCGCGCACCTTGCGGACCATCTCCGGGACTGCGGCCGCGGCCTGGTCCGTATTGACCGTGACGCGCACGAGCTGCGAGCCGGCGTGAGCCAGCCGTGCGACCTGGATCGCCGTGGCATCGGCGTCGGCGGTGTCCGTATTGGTCATCGACTGGACGACGACCGGGTGGGCGGAGCCGACGAGCACGCCGCCCACGTCGACGCTGACCGTCGAATGTCGCGTCGGACGGATCCGATCCGGGCTGGACATCGCGACGCTAACCGCCGCCGAGACTGCGGATGATGTCGAAACCGGTGACCCAGATGATGAACGCGAACAGGAAGACGAAGCCGACGACGTACGTCAGCTGCTCGGCCCGCAGGCTGATGCGCGTCCCGAAGATCCGTTTGAGGGTGATCATCAGCATCCGACCGCCGTCGAGGGGCGGGAACGGCAGGATATTCACGACGGCGAGGTTGGCCGACAGGATCCCCGCCACGTAGAGGGTCATGATCGGACCGCTGTTCCAGAAGATGTCGCCGATCTGCGTCGCGATGCCGATCGGGCCGGCGACCGGCGGCGGCGCCGTCGGGTTGGCGGCCACCGATCCGACGAGACTCGCCAGCCCGCCGACGATGAGACCCATCCAGCGCGTGGTCTGGTCGGCACCGACGGTCACCGCCGTCGCGAGGTCGTTCTGGGTGTACTCGCCGTAGAAGAAGCCCTCGAACGGCTTGTTCGCGCCGGAGATGCCGAGCGCCCCTTTCTGCGCGTCGATCTCGGCTGCGGACCGAAGGGTCACCGGGACATCGCGACGGCTCCCGGTCGGACCGACGACGGTCAGGCTGACCGTCTTGCCGGCCCGCTCGCGGAGATCGGTCAGCGCGTTCGGGCCGGTGACGAACTGGTAGCGCTGGCCATCGACGGCGATGATCGCATCGCCCGGCTGGAGTCCCGCCGCAGCGGCCGGTGAGTTCGGCTGGACCTCGAAGAACTTGACCCCGACATAGGGCGATGCAAGCCAGGTGATCCCGGTGAAGATCACGAAGGCCAGGACCACGTTCATGGCCACGCCCGCGACCAGGATCGTCAGCTTCTTCGGCAGTCCCTGCGCCGTGAACGAGCGCGGGTCGTCGGCATCGCTGCCGTCCTCGCCCTCGAGCTTGACGAACCCGCCGATGGGCAGCCAGTTGAGCGTGTAGAGCGTCTCACCCCTGGCTCGCAGGACCTTGGCCCGTGGCGGAAACCCGATCCCGAACTCCAGGACGCGGACCCCTGACAGCCGGGCGGTGACGAAGTGTCCGAGCTCGTGGATGATCACCAGCCCGCCCAGGATCAGGATGAACAGGACGATCGTGATGAGCGACTGGACGAACCCGATCATGCCGCTCCCCCGAACTGGACCGTCGCGAACGCCGCACGGACGGATCGGTCGAGCTGGACGAGTTCATCGAGGTCCGGGTCGCCACCGTCCATCCCGAACCGGCTGACGGCTGCCTCGAGGAGCCGCGCGATGCCCGGGAAGTCGAGCGTGCCATCGAGGAACCGGGCGACGGCCACCTCGTCGGCGGCGATGAGGGCCGCGGACGCTCGTGGGCCGAGCCGACCCGCCTCGCGTGCGATCCGCAGCGCCGGGAAGCGCGCCGCGTCGGGCGCCCGAAAATCGAGCCGGGCGATGGCGAGAAGATCTGGCGGCGTGGCCGGCGACGGTCGCCGGTCCGGATAGGTCAACGCGTACTGGATGGGTAGTCTCATGTCGGGGGTGCCCAGCTGGGCCTTGACGGATCCGTCCACGAAGCGGACGGCGGAATGGATGACGCTCTGCGGGTGGATGACCACCTCGATCGCGTCGTAGGCCACATCGTACAGCCAGTGTGCCTCGATGACCTCGAGGCCCTTGTTGGCGAGCGTCGCCGAGTCGATGGTGATCTTGGCGCCCATCGTCCAGGTGGGGTGGCGCAGCGCCTGGGCCGGCGTGACGGCCGCCAGCCCGTCCTCGGCCAGGTCGAGGAGCGGGCCGCCCGACGCGGTCAGGATCAGCGCCGCCACCCGGTCCATCCGTTCGCCCACCAGACACTGCCAGATCGCCGAGTGCTCCGAATCGATCGGTCGCAGCCAGGCCAGCGGGCTCGCGAATGGGTCGCCCGGTCGGTCCGAGGCGACGCCCGCAGCGAGGGCGCGAGCCAGGGGCATCACCAGGTGCCCACCGGCGACGAGCGTCTCCTTGTTGGCGGTCGCGACGACCTTGCCTGCGCGTAGCGCGGCGATGACTGGTCGGAGGCTGACGATGCCCCCGGTCGCGACGATGACGAGGTCGACGTCGTCGCGGGTGGCCAGCGCTTCGAGCGCGTCAGGACCATCGACCCGGATCGTGCCCGGCGGCAGATCGAGCGTCGCGACCTCCGGCTCGGCGCCGAGACCCACGACAAGCGGCCGAAAACGGGCCGCCTGTTCCTCGAGCAGCCCGACATTCGAACCGGCGGCCAGGCCGACCACCCTGAAGGCGTCGGGGTGCGCCGCGAGGACCTCGAGGGTCTGGCGGCCGATCGAACCGGTCGACCCGAGGAGTGCCACGCGCCGGACGCGGGTCTCTACTCCCCCGGTCCGATCAGCGAACGACGGCGAGGACATACAAGGTCACGATCGGTGCGGCGAAGATGAACGAATCCACGCGGTCGAGCATCCCGCCATGCCCGGGGATCAGGGTCCCCGAATCCTTGGTGCCCGCCGCGCGCTTGAGGATGGACTCCGCGAGGTCGCCGGCCTGCGCGGCCAGGGCGGTCAATGGCCCGAGCAGGATGGCCTGGACCGGGTTCTGGCCGAGGAGCGCGAGGAGCAGCCCGACCACCACCGTGGTGGCGATGACCCCGCCCACCAGACCCTCGAGCGTCTTCGATGGCGAGATCTGGGTCAGGAACCGCCGCCGTCCCAGGCGGCGACCGACGAGATATGCCCCGGTGTCATAGGACCAGACCGCCAGCACAAGCAGGAGGATCCAGCCGCGCTCGGCGCCCACCACGCTGAGTGGCGCCGTGTCGGGGATGGGCGGTGCGGCGTGCCCGAGTCGCAGCACGAACGAGAACAGCGAGATGTAGAGCGCCCCGAAGATCGTGGCCATCCAGGCCTGCAGACCATCGCTCGGCTCGGCCCTCGTGAACGAGGCCACCGCTGCGAGGACGACCCCGACCGCGGCGAGCAGGAGGCCGCTCCCTTCGAGGACCGTGGGAAAGGCCGCGTCGAGCACGACCACCACGACGAGCGCCAGGCCGAGCGCCCCGAACGGCCCATAACCGGCTGCCTTCAGGAGGCGGAATACCTCCGTCGCTGCGATGGCCGTGACCAGCACGACGGCCGCGACGAGGGCGTAGCCACCGAGCGCGAGGACGACCAGCAGGACCGGCACGAGCAGGGCGGCACTCATCGCGCGTTGTCGCATGGGCGTCTGGTCGCCCAGGTCAGCGACCGAAGCGACGATGGCGGCTCGCGAACTCGAGCAGGGCGGCATCGAAGGCGTCGGCCCCGAAATCCGGCCAGAGGGCCTCGCAGGTGTAGAACTCCGCGTAGG
Organism: Candidatus Limnocylindrales bacterium; assembly: GCA_035996105.1. Lineage (GTDB taxonomy): Bacteria > Chloroflexota > Limnocylindria > Limnocylindrales > CSP1-4 > SPCO01. The sequence goes on from DASYJV010000162.1 coordinate 6,954, forward strand.
CCGATTGCCAGATGAGGAAGTTGGAGAGCCGCTGTTCGCCGCCGGTCCGGATGACGAGGTCTGGATCGGGGAGGCCCGCCGTATAGAGGACCGCGCTGATCGCGGCCTCGTCGATCGCGTCGGCGCGGACGCCGGTAGCCACGAGCTTCCTGACGGCATCGACGAGCTCCGTCCGGCCGGCGTAGTTGAAGGCGATATTGAGCAGCAGGCGATCGCCGCCTGCTGTCGCCGACAGCGCGTCGGCGATCGATGCCCGCGTCACCTCGGGCAATTCGTCGAGGCGGCCGAGCAGGCGGATCCGGACACCCTGCGCCTGGAGCTCCTCGGTCTCGCTGCGGATGGCCGCCTCGAGGAGGCCGAACAGACCCGTCACCTCGTCGTCGGAGCGTGCCCAGTTCTCGCGGCTGAAGGCATACAGGGTCAGGACCGGGACACCACGCCGGACCGCGTGCCTGAGAAGCCCGCGGATGGCCTCGACGCCGGCGGCATGCCCATCGAGCTCGGAAAGGTCGCGCTGGCGAGCCCAGCGGCGGTTGCCATCCATGATGATCGCCACGTGACGAGGCAGCTCATCGGGCGGCAGCAAGGGGGTCTCGCCCTCCGGGATCGCCGGAGCGGTGGCCGCATCGGCGCCGGACGCCGCGCCATGCGCCGCGGGTGGCGCATCGGTCGGCCGGGCCAGGTGTGCGCGAGCCACTAGACCTCGAGGACCTCCTGTTCCTTCGCGGACCCGAGGCGGTCGACGTCGGCCGTGTGACGATCGGTGGTGCGCTGCAGGGTTTCGAGCTGGCGGTGGGCGTCATCCGTCCCGACCGTGCCGTCGCGCTCCTCTTTCTTGAGGACGTCGGCGGCCTCGCGGCGCAGGTTACGGATCTCGACCTTGGCCTCCTCCATGCGCTTGTGGACGACGCGGACCAGGTCCTTGCGACGGTCCTCGGTCAAGGGCGGGATGTTCAGCCTGACGACCGTCCCGTCGACATTGGGCATGATCCCGATGTCGCTCTTGGTGATCGCTTTCTCGATCGCCCCCAGGACACCGCGGTCCCACGGCTGGATGACGATCTGATGTGCCTCGGGGACGCTGATCCCGGCGAGCTGGTTGAGCGGCGTCGAAGTGCCGTAGAAGTCGATCTGGAGTCGCTCGACGAGGGCCGTCGATGCCCGGCCGGTACGGATGCCCTGGAAGTCGCGCTCCATCGCCTCGACCGCCCGGCCCATCTTGTGATCCGCGTCGACGAGGATCTCGGTGCTCATGCTGGCACGCCTCCGGCGGCGCTCTTGGCGCCCGAGATGAGGGTGCCGACGGACTCACCGGCGGCGACCCGCGTGATGTTGTCAGGTCGGTTGAGGTCGAACACGACGATCGGGAGGTCGTTCTCCATGCACAGGCTGACGGCCGTCGCGTCGAGCACCTTGAGCTGATCGCGGAGCAGGTCGGCGTAGTCGAGATGAGCGTAGCGCCGCGCGTCGGGGTGCGCCATCGGATCCTTGTCGTAGACGCCATCGACCTTGGTCGCCTTGAGCAGGACCTCGGCGTTGATCTCGACGGCGCGCAGGGCTGCCGCCGTGTCGGTGGTGAAGTACGGATTGCCCGTCCCGGCCACGAACAGGGCGACCCGGCCTTTCTCCAGGTGACGGATCGCCCGCCGCCGGATGTATGGCTCGGCGACCTCGTTCATGGCGATCGCGCTCATCACCCGGGTCGGGACCCCGACACGCTCGAGCGCGTCCTGGAGAGCCAGACCGTTCATCACGGTCGCCAGCATCCCGATGTAGTCCCCGGTCGCGCGGTCCATCCCGAGTGCCGACGCCGCGAGGCCTCGAAAGATGTTGCCGCCACCGACGACGATCCCGACCTGGACGCCGAGTCCATGGATCTCCGCGACCTGCCGGGCGATGAACACGCAGACGGCCGGGTCGACGCCGTACTGGCGGTCGCCGAGCAGCGCCTCGCCGGAGAGCTTGAGCAGGATCCGCCGATAGCCGGGGGGCTTCGCTCCGGTCGTCGCTGTCGGGGCGCTGTCCGTCACAGCTCCTCCCCGAGCGCGTAGCGGATGAAACGCCGGACACGGATGTTCTCGCCGATCTTCGCGATGCTCTCGGTGATCAGCTCACGGACGGTCCGCTCTTCGTCGCGGAACGGCTGGTCGTACAGGCAGACCTGCGAATACCACTTCTTGAGCTGGCCCTCGACGATCTGCTGCCGGATGTTCTCCGGCTTCTTCTGGGTCGCCTCGTCCGCGAGCAGCTCGGCCTGCCTGGCAGCCAGGACCGCGGGCGGGATCTGGTCGGGCTCGACGTAGAGCGGCGCAAGGCCTGCGACCTGCACCGCGAGGTCGCGGACCAGCTTCTGGAACTCGTCCGTACGGGCCACGAAGTCGGTCTCGCAGTTGACCTCGATGAGCACGCCCACCCGACCACCGGTGTGGATGTAGCTGGAGACGAGGCCTTCGCGGGCGTCGCGACCGGCCTTCTTGGCGGCCGCGGCCAGACCCTTCTCGCGAAGGATCGTCACCGCCCGATCGAGATCGCCGTCCGCCTCCGTGAGCGCGCGCTTGCAATCCATGAAGCCCGCGCCGGTCCGTTCACGGAGCTCCTTGACGAGCTCCGCCGAGATATCCGCCATGCCTGTTCGTTCTCCTGGTATCGCCACGGCCCGTTCCGGACCGGATGGATGTGTCCGTCACTGCCGCCGGCACGCGCCGGCGCCGGGATCAGCTGGCCGGACCCGCCGGCGTGTCGTCGTTCTTCTCTGCGGCCTCACGCGCCAGCTCCGCGGCGATCTCCTCTGGGGAGGCCTCCGGCGGAGCCTCGGCGACGGCTGCCTCTGCCCTGGCGACGCGGTCGCCGGGGAGGAGATCGTCATCGTCGGCATCAGGCTCGAACGAGAGCGCCGCCCCACCGGCGAGCGCGGCGACGAGCTCGTCGGTCGCACCCGGGACCTCGTCCTCGGCTTCGGGCATCGCCATGGGCTCGACCTGCTCCGGCTCGCTCGCGCTGCGGGCCGAGCGCTCCCGGGCGCCCTCGATGGCTGCGTCGGCGACGAGCGTGCACAGCAGCCGGATCGCCCGGATGGCGTCGTCGTTGGCGGGGATGATGTAGTCGAGCTCGTCCGGGTCGACGTTCGTGTCGCCGGTTCCCACGACCGGGATCTCGAGCTTGTTGGCTTCGGTCACCCCGATCCGCTCGCGATGCGGGTCGACGATGAAGATCGCGCCCGGGAGGCGCTTCATCTTGCGCATCCCGCCGAGGGTCCCCTGGAGCTTGACCATCTCCTCGGTCAGCTTGGCGGCTTCCTTCTTGGTCATCCGCTCGAAGTCGCCGTTGGCCTGCCGCGCCTCGAGCTGCTCGAGCAGCCCGATCCGCTTCTTGATGGTCACGAAGTTGGTGAGCATGCCACCGAGCCAGCGCTTGTTGACGTAGGGCTGGTTG
>DASYJV010000163.1:0-2892 GCA_035996105.1 Candidatus Limnocylindrales bacterium
GTGCAGCCTGGGGCTGGTCTGGCTCGCGCTCCAGGGTTCGCCGCCGGTCTGGGCGCTGTTCGTGATCGCCGCCGTCGCGGCCGGTCTGTCAGCCGTCGACCAGCCGGCGCGGGCCTCATCGATCCCTCGTCTGGTCCCACCCGAGCGGCTCCCGGCCGCGATCGCGCTCAACCAGCTCAATTTCCAGACCGCGTCGATCGTCGGGCCGGCGATCGGCGGTCTGCTGATCGCGACCGTGGGCCTGGCCGGTGCCTATGCCGTCGACGTCGCCAGCTTTCTGGCCACCTTCGCGGCGCTGGTCGCGATCCGGCCGTTGCCACCCGTCGGGCTCGTGGGCCGAGCCGGCATCACCGCCATCAAGGAGGGTCTCCGCTTCGTCTCGCGACGCCGCGTGCTCCTGGCCAGCTTCGTCATCGACCTGGACGCGATGTTCTTCGGGATGCCGACGGCGCTCTTTCCGGTCCTGGCGCTCGAGGTCTTCCGGGCGGGACCCGCGGGCTTCGGGCTGCTGGCGGCTGCACCGGCCGCGGGCGCGTTCGTCGGGGCGCTGCTGTCCGGCTGGGTCTCGCGCGTCGAACGGACGGGGCGCGCCATCCTCCTCGCGGTCGGAGGGTGGGGCCTGGCGATCACGGCCTTCGGTCTGCTGACCTTCTCGTTCCCGTTGGCGCTGCTCTTTCTCGCCGCCGCGGGAGCCGCCGATGTCTTCTCGGCCGTCTTCCGCTCGACCCTGCTCCAGCTCGAGACCCCCGACGCGCTGCGCGGCCGCGTCACCTCTATCCACACCCTGGTCGTGACCGGCGGTCCGCGGCTGGGCGATATCGAAGCGAGTGTCGTGGCGGCCCTGGTGAACCCGCAATTCGCGGTGGTCTCGGGAGGCGTCGCCTGCCTGGTGGGTGCCTGGCTGGTCGCCCGACGATTCCCGGAGCTCGCCAGCCACGTCGTGCGGCCGGTCGCACCCGTCGGCCCGGCAGCGCCGACCGGCGGCAGCTGAGCTCCTCGATCGGCCCGTCTCAGGTGAACGTCACCACCTGGCGCAGACCCTCGCCGGCGCGCAGCCGGTCGAAGGCGCCTTCGAGGTCATCGAGCTCGATCCGTCGATCGATGAGGCGTTCGACCGGCAGCCGCCCGGCGAGGTGGAGCGCGGCATATCGCGGGAAGTCGATGGCGGGCTCCGCGAACCCATAGTTCGAGCCGATGATCCTGCGGCTGCCATCGACCAGCCCGTAGACGGCGAACGACGCCCGAGCCTCGAACGGGGTCATGCCCACGAGCACCGCCGTCCCGCCGAGCGGAAGCGCCGCGATCGCCAGCTCCACGGTCTCCACCCGGCCGATCGCCTCGAAGACGAAATCGGGGCCGCCATCGGTCACGTCGCGGAGCTCCTGGGTCGTCTCGACGGGGTCGTCCGAGGCGAGCAATCCGTCGGTCGCCCCGACCGCATAGGCCGCCGCGAGCTTGGCCGGGACCCGGTCGATCGCGACGATCCGTGCCGCCCCGGCCAGGACCGCGCCCATCACGCACGAAAGACCCACGCCACCGAGCCCGATCACCGCCACGCTCGCGCCGTCCGGCACCATCGCCGTCTTGACCACCGCACCGACACCCGTCGAGACGCAGCAGCCGATGAGCGCGGCGACGGCCGGATCGACGCCGTCGGGGAGCGGGACGGCGGCGGCCTCGGGCACCACGGTCATGCCCGCCAGCGTCCCGATCGCGCCATAGGACAGGACCGGTTCGCCATCGCGGTCGGCCAGGACGGTCGCACCGTCGGGCATCCGATGGCGGAACGACGGCGAGTCCGGGCAGGCCCAGGGCCGTCCGGCACGGCACGACCGGCAGACCCCGCATGGCACCAGCCACGACAGCGCGACCGGCTGCCCGACCGACATCGAGCGCACGCCCGGTCCGACCGCCTCGACGACACCCGCCCCCTCGTGACCCATCACGATCGGTGTCGGGCGTGGCCAGTCGCCGTCCCGCACGTGGAGATCGGAGTGGCAGACGCCCGACGCGAGGATGCGGACGCGAACCTCCCCGGCGCGTGGCTCGGCCACCGTCAACGTCTCGATGGCGGTCGGTCGCCCACTCGCCCGCAGGACGGCGGCCCGGGTGGTGGTCAACGCTCGCCGCGCCGCCGCTCGACCGAGCGAGCCGGCAGGTAGGGGACGTAGGCGGGCCACCACATCGCTCGATCGATCGTCGCCTCGATGTCATCCTCCGGTGCGATCCCGGCCAGCCCGCTCTCGACCGCCTCCCGGGCCACACCGACCGCGATCTCGCGGGTGACCGCCCGAAGGTCGCCGACCGGCGGATAGATCGCCCCGCCGGCCAGGCGATCGTCGCTCACGGCCCGGGCAAGGATCCGCGCCGCGAGCAGGAACATCCGGTCGGTGATGCAACGGCTCTCCGCCGCGATCGCGCCGAGACCGATCCCCGGGAAGATGAAGACATTGTTGGCCTGGCCCACCTCGCGCCTCGTCCCGTCGACCTCGACCGCGTCGAACGGCGAGCCGGTCGCCACGATGGCCCGCCCGTCGGTCCAGCGCAGGACATCGATCGGGATCGCCTCGGAGGCCGAGGTCGGGTTGGAGAGCGGCAGGACGATCGGCCTGGCGGTCCCGGCCGCCATGGCGCGGAGGGAGGCCTCATCGAACGCACCGCCGACCCCCGTCGTCCCGACGAGGACCGTCGGCCGGACCCGCTCGATGGTCTCGACCAGCCCCGGATACTCGCTCGAGAAGCCGTATCCGGCGTACGCCTCGGTCGGCAGCGCGAGCTCGCGCTTCGTGGCGTCGAGATCCTCACGTCGGTCGTGCACCTGACCGCGCGAGTCGACGAGGACCAGCGCGCGCCGGACGGCGCCGTCCTCCATCCCGGCCTCGAGCATGGCCA
>DASYJV010000164.1:0-10884 GCA_035996105.1 Candidatus Limnocylindrales bacterium
CGGGCTGCCGTCGTCAGCCACGCCCGGTCCGAACCTTGACGAACTGCACGAGATCGTCCGGTTCTTCGACCGCTGGCTCAAGGGGATCCCGAACGGCGCCGACGAGGAGCCGGCCATCGTCTGGTTCGAGCGCGAGTACGCCGAGCCGGAGCCATTCCCCGCGTCCCTTCCCGGTCGTTGGCGGGCGGCGACCGGTTATCCCCATCCCGCCGCGACGCCGTGCGCATGGGTGTTCGCCGGAGGCACGTTGCCGCTGGTCGGACGGCTGGTCGCCGCGGCGCCGGGCGCTGACCCGGAAGGGCCGCCAGGTGTCGACCGCTACCGCCACCGACCGACGCTCGGAACGCGGGCGTCCCTGTCGTGGGGCGCCGGGAGCCGGCCGAACGGGCTCGCCCGCGACCTGCGGCCGGACGAGGCGTTCGGTCCGACCTTCACGAGCGAGCCGCTGGCGGCGCCGATCGAGATCCTCGGCGTCCCGGAAGTCATCCTCCACCTGGCGGTCTCCGCCGCCGTCGCGACGGCCGTCGTCCGACTGACCGACGTCGCCCCGGACGGGACCTCCGCGCAGGTCACGGCCGGCGTGCTCAATCTGACCCACCGTCGCTCGCACGAATCGCCCGAAGCGCTGGTCCCCGGGCGGGTCGAAGCGGTGGCGATCCGGCTCCGGCCCGCGGGCTATCGGTTCCTCGCCGGTCACCGCATCCGGGTCACGGTGGCGTCGTCGGCCTGGCCGGTCATCTGGCCCTCGCCGTTCGATGCGGAGTTCGAGCTGCACCACGGCCCGCCCACGCCGTCGCGGCTGGTCCTCCCGGTGGTGCCACCGGCCGGCGGCCCGGGCGACACCGCGGTCCCGGCCTTCAAGACGACGCCGCCCGACAAGCCGGGACTCGGCGGCGAGGGACCCGCGGATGATCCGGCCTGGACGGTCACGACCGACGTGCTGGCCGGGAGCGTGACGGTCTCCGTCCACGACGGTGGCGAGGACGTGCTCGCGGACGGCCGACGGCTGTATGCCGCGGAGACCCTGACGATGACCGCGTTCGACGCGGATCCGGCCCGGGCGATCCTCGATGCCGACGTCGTCTACCGTTGGCACGAGCACACGTTCGAGACCGAGATCAGGGCCCGCTCGTACCAGACCAGCGACGCCGAGGCGTTCCACATCTCGGTCGACCTGGAGGTCGACGTCGACGGCGCGCGGTTCTTCGAGCGCTCGTGGCGCGAATCGATCGAGCGTCGGCTCGTCTGAGTCGGATCGTCGGCCGGCCGTCTCTCGTTCGCCGACCGTCTCCGGCCTGCCCGTGACCGGCGGATCGCGGGCTAGACTTCCGGCCATGACACGGTCCCGCATCTCGGCCAGGGCCGAACGGTTCAGCGAGTCGGTCATCCGCGAGATGAATCGGCTGGCCGTCGCGGCCGGCGCCATCAGCCTCGCCCAGGGGTTCCCCGATTTCCCGTGTCCGCCCGAGCTCAAGGCCGCTGCCGCGGCGGCCGTCCACGACGACATCAACCAGTACGCGATCACCTGGGGAAGCAAGCCGTTGCGTGACGCGATCGCCACGTCGACCGCCCGGCACTTCCCGGGCTGGGCGGCGATCGACCCGGAGACCCAGGTCACCGTCACCTGCGGGGCCACCGAGGCGATGATGGCGGCCATGCTCGGCCTGCTGGACCCGGGCGACGAGATCGTCGTGTTCGAGCCGTACTACGAGAATTACGGGCCAGACGCGATCCTAGCCGGGGCGATCCCCCGCTACGTGACGCTGCACGAGCCGGACTGGTCGATCGACCCCGACGAGCTTCGCGCCGCCTTCGGACCGAGGACCCGCGCCATCGTCGTCAACTCCCCGCACAACCCGACCGGCAAGGTCTTCCGGCGCGATGAGCTCGAGCTGATCGCGGGGTTGTGCGTGGAGTTCGATGCGCTCGCCTTCACCGACGACATCTACGAGCACATCGTGTTCGAGGGCGAGCACATCCCGCTCGCGACACTCCCCGGGATGGTCGAGCGGACCGTCTCGATCCACTCGATGTCGAAGTCGTACTCCGTCACGGGCTGGCGCATCGGCTGGGCGATCGCGCCGGCCGACCTGTCGATCGGGATCCGCCGCGTCCACGACTTCCTGACGGTCGGTGCGGCGGCGCCGCTCCAGGCGGCCGCGGTCGTCGCCCTGCACTTCCCGGACGCGTACTACCAGGACCTGGTCGACGGCTACCGGATCCGCCGTGACACCCTCCTCCCCGCATTGCGGGCCGCCGGATTTCGCGTCCATGAGCCCGCCGGCGCCTATTACGTGATGACCGACATCGCGGACCTGGCTGCCGCCGACGAAGACGATGTCGCATTCGCGCTACGGCTCATCCGCGATCCGGGCGTGGCCGCGGTCCCGGGCTCGTCATTCTTCTCGCGGCCGGAGCTCGGGCGGACGAAGCTCCGGTTCGCCTTCCCCAAGCGAGCCGAGACGCTGGCTGCGGCCGCGGACCGGCTCTCCCGCCTCGCCGTCCGGGCCTGACCCCCGGCCCGGCCTCAGCCCTTCTTCAGCGCCCGGCGACCCGCTCGACCAGGTCGTCGATCGTGCGGCGGGCATCGAGCGTGTCGAAGCGCATCAGCGGGTCGGGCTCGATCCCGTGTTCGACGACCTTGCCGTCGATCCGGGTATAGAGCACGGGATAGATCGCCCCCGAGCCGTCCGCTTCGAGCGTCGCCGCGAGCGCCGCCGGTCCATCCGCATCGAGGACGTGGGCGAGCGGCTGGACGCCGTCGTCGCGGAGTCCGCCCGACGAGTCGGCGGTCAGGACGCGGGCGAGATAGCCACGCTGATGGAAGAGCTCGGGCGCTTCCACAAGCTCGGTCGCGATGAACCGCGGTGCGTCCTCCCGCGAGAGGATCGGCCGTTCGGGCACCATCGCCAGCCGCGCCTCGGCGATGTGCGCGGCCAGGACCCGGGCGTTGTATCGCGCGCCATGCACCGCGCCGGAGTTCGATGGCACGCCGTGCTTCTGGAGCCCTTTCGCGCCCTGGCTGATCGTGCCCGCGAAATAGATCCCGGGCACGGTCGCACTCTCCCACCACGGCGTCTGCACGGGCAGGCGGCTCGCCCCGACCGTCTGGACGCCGAGATCGGGGAGGTCGACGAGCGGCGCCACGAAGCCCGTGGCGGAGATCACGTCATCGACCTCGATCGTCAGGTCGGCCCCCGAGTCCGTGCGCCGCAGGAAGACCGTCCGGGCTCCGTCCCCGGCCGCATCGATCCTGTCGATGGCCGCATCGATCACGCTCACACCGCCGCCCAGGACATAGTCCTCGTAGGGCTGGACGTAGCGGGCCCGGACGCCGACGAGCGTCTTGGTGTCGACCGAGAGGCGTGTCTTCGACGGCGAGACGAGGACGAGCTGGCGCGCCCAGGGCAGGAGCCCGTTGGCCAGCTCGAACCCCGAGTTCTGCTTGCCGATGATGAGCACGCGACGATCGGCGTATGCCTCGACCGGCCGCACCTCCGCGTAATGGTGGGTGTGCTCCATCCCGAGGCCGGGCGGCGTGAACGGCTCGGCGACGCCGACCGCGATGACGAGGACGCGGCAGCGGTAGAGGCCGTCGGACGTCTCGACCTCGAACCGCTCGCCCTCGCCGTCCACGACCCGGCGGGTCCCGGTCCAGCGGCAGCCGTATCGGATCGGGACCTCAGCCCGCTCCGCGAAGGCCGCGAGATTGGCCTCCATCTCCGGCCGCGAGGGGAAGTACGACGTGCCGTCCATCAGACCGGGCTGGAGCGCCCGGCAGCGGCGGTCCGCGCTCAGCAGGCTGTTCCAGTCATAGCGCTCGTAGGCGCGCGATCCGCGCTCAGCCGGGGCGTGCGGCTTGGTCCACGAGAGCAGGCGCTGGAAGAACGGCCAGCGCCGGAACATGCCGCCGGCCGACGGGTCGGCCGAGATGACCGCGTGCCGCACGCCGTGCTGGCGCAGCGAATACGAGACCTGGAGCGCGCCCGGACCGCTGCCGACGACGACGACCGGGTAGTCGCCCGGTGGGAACGGCGCGCTCAGCTCCGCCATCGGTTCGCGGCTCGCAGACGACGAGCCTGCGCCTGGAGCATCCGGTACATGACCCGGGGATGGTCGACGAGGAACGGCTCGACGCGTGGGCCTGCCAGCACGAGACAGCGCAGCGGCCGGGTGGCGACGACGTCGGCGATCGGCGATTCACCGAGCAGGATGGAGACCTCGCCGAAGAAATCGCCGCGGCCGAGGCGGGCCCGCTCGGTGCCGTCGACCACGATCGCGGCCTCGCCGTCGATGATCACGTAGAACCCCGAGCCGGTGAGACCTTGCCGCAGGACCTTCTCGCCATCGACGAAGATCGCCTCCTCGAACAGGTGGACGATGGCCTCGAGGCGGGGCGTCGGCAGGTCGGCGAACAGCGCGAAACCGGCGATCGCATCCACCAGCTGCGCTCGATCGGCCATGTCCCGCATGGTGGCAGATGCGCGGACCGGACGGAAGCGGTCGACGCCGGTTGACGCGTCCACGCCGCCCGGCGCAGCATGGCCGCCAACCCTGGAGGAAGGATGACCCTGACGGCCGATCGCAAATCGGAGCTGCTTTCCATGGCCGGCCTGTTCGACGGCGTCGACGCGGCCGGGATGGACCGGATCGCGGCCGCGGCGGTCCAGATCGACGTGCCGGCGGGGCATGTCATCGCTCGCCAGGGCGAGATCGGGACCGGGTTCTTCGTGGTCATCGAGGGCGCAGCACGCGTGGTTCGCGACGGCGACACGGTCGCGACCATCGGCCCGGGCGACTTCTTCGGCGAGCTGTCCGTGCTCGATCGCCGACCGCGCACCGCCCAGGTCATCGCCACGGTCCCGACGACCTGTCTCGCGCTGGCGTCGTGGGACTTCGAGGCGGTCCTCCTCGACCAGCCCCAGGTGACCCTGGCGATCCTCAGAGGCCTGGCCGCGCGCCTCCGCGATCTGACCGAGGCGCATCGACACTGATCGGCGACCTGGCACCCGCACGATGACCGAGCCGGCCCCGCCGTCGCGCGGGACGTACACGTTCCTGTTCACCGACATCGAAGCTTCGACCAGCCTCGAGCGCACCATCGGTCGGGAGCGCTACGGCGAGCTGCGCGATCGTCACCGGGCGATCCTTCGCGAGGTCTGGAAGGCGAACGGCGGTCGCGAGCAGGGCACCGAGGGCGATTCGTTCTTCGTCGTCTTCGACGAGCCGTCCGGTGCCATCGAGGCCGCCGTCGCGGCGCAGCGTGCCCTGGTCGCCGAGCCGTGGCCCGACGACGGCCGGATCCGCGTCCGGATGGGCATCAACTCCGGCCCCGCCGAGTCGACCAGCGAGGGTCTCGTCGGCGTGAGCATCAACCGCGCCGCCCGGATCGCCGCCCTGGCACACGGCGGACAGATCCTGGTCTCGGGTCTGACCCGCGACCTGCAGGAAGACCATCCGGCCAGCGGTGTCGGGCTGCGCGACCTCGGGGAGCACCGGCTCAAGGACCTCAGCGCGGCGGTCCGGATCGTCCAGGTCGTGGCCGATGGGCTGGCCACCGACTTCCCGGCCCTTCGTTCGCTCGATGCTCGCCCGAACAACCTGCCGACCCAGCTGACCACGTTCGTGGGACGCGATGCCGAGCTCGACGAGGTGGCCGGTCTCCTCGCCACGACCCGGCTCCTCACCCTGACCGGACCGGGCGGCACGGGCAAGACGAGGCTGTCGCTGGAGCTCGCGGCCCGCGCGTCGGAGGGCTTCCCCGACGGCATCTACTTCGTCGCCCTCGAGCCGATCCGCGATCCGATGCTCGTCGCGCCGCGGATCGCGAGCGTGCTCGGAGTTGCCGAGGGGACCGCCCGGCCGATCGCCGAATCGCTCGCCGACTGGCTTCGCGAGAAGCAGCTGCTCTTGCTCCTCGACAACTTCGAGCAGGTCGTCGCCGCGGCGCCGATCGTGGCGGACCTGTTGCGCGCCGCACCCGCCATCAAGGCGGTGGTCACGAGCCGCGCCCCGCTCCACATCTCGGGCGAGCAGGAGTACCCGGTCCCGGGGCTCCCGGTGCCGCCCGACCCGAGCCAGCGATCGAGCCTGGACCGACTCAACCTCGGTGGCCAGGCGCGCGCCATCGACCCTGCCGCGCTAAACCACTACGCGGCCGTCCGGTTGTTCATCGAGCGGGCCGTCGCGGTCCGGCCCGGGTTCACGGTGACCAACGAGAACGCCCCGGCGGTCGCCGCCATCAGCGCCCGGCTCCACGGGATGCCGCTGGCGATCGAGCTGGCGGCGGCCAGGATCAAGCTCCTCTCCCCCGACGCCATCCTGGTCCGGCTCGACCACCAGCTCGACGTCCTGGCCGCGGGAGCGCGCGATCTCCCGCCTCGCCAGCAGACGCTTCGTGGCGCCATCGCGTGGAGCTACGAGCTGCTCGACGCGAGCGGGAAGCGGCTGCTCGATCGCCTGTCGGTCTTCGCCAGTGGCTGCGACCTCGCGTCGGCGGAGGCGGTCTGCGGGCCGGCCTCGGACCTCGGTGGCGACATCCTCGACGGGCTCACCGATCTGGCCGACCAGAGCCTTGTCAAGGTCGAGTCGACCGCCGACGGTGAGCCGCGGTTCCGCCTCCTCGACACGATCCGGGCTTACGCGGCCGAGCAGCTCGAGGCGAACGGCGACCTCGAGCGCATCCGTGACCAGCATCGCGACTGGTACGTGGCGCTGGTGGCGCTGGCCGCGTCGGAGCTGTCGGGGGAGGAGCAACGGCACTGGCTCGACCGGCTCGAGCTCGAACACGACGACATCCGCGCGGTCCTCGATCGCGCGGTGACAGCTCCTGACCCCGCGACCGCGATCGGGGTGGCGTTCTCGATGTGGCGCTTCTGGCAGAAGCACGGACACCTGGCCGAGGCGCGCCGAAGGCTCGAGGCGATGGCCGAGGCGACCTGGTCGCACGACGATCCGCGGCTCCGGGCGAAGCTCGTCGAAGCCCTTGGCGGCACCTGCTGGTGGCAGGGCGACATCCCGGAGATGACCCGGCGCTACGAGGAGGCCCTCTCGATCTGGCAGTCGCTGGGCGACGAGGCCGAGCTCGCGAACGCGTACTACAACGCCGCGTTCTCGCTGGCGGTCCCGAGCTCGAGCGACGAGGGCAGCCCCGACTCCGATCCCGACCGCGTCGGCCTCCACCGGTTCGAGCTGGCGCGCGATAGCTTCCACCGGATGGGCGATCTGCGCGGCGAGGCGAACGCTGTCTGGGGGATCGGCAACTACCACTACTTCCGCAACTACCCGGGCAACGGCGCGGAGCACTTCCGGCAGACCCTGCCGATGTTTCGCGAGGTCGGCGACCTGACCATGGAAGCCTGGGGGCTGCACATGCTCGGGACCGCGCTGCTACGCGAGGGCGACCTCGAGGAGGCCCGGACGCACATCGAGCACGCCATCCGCCATTTCCACGGGGCAGGCGACGCCGCGGGCCTGACCTTGACGTTCGATGACATGTCCGCGGTGGCCGTCGCGGCCGGCGACCTGCCACGCGCGGCGCGGTTGCGCGGGGCCGCCCGGAACCTCACCACCGAGACCGGCGCCGGGCTCGCGCGGTTCGTCGAGGACACGTTCGAGAGCGGTGCGCGGCCCGGCGTCCGCTCCCACATGGCCTCGGACGACCTGGCTCGATATGGCGCAGAGGGCGCCGCCTGGACCCTCGACGAAGCCGTGGCCTATGCCCTCGAAGGCTCCGATCCGGGTGGGCTCGACGTGCTCCATGAGGGTGACGGGCGGGCAGGCTAAACTGGCCTTCCGATGACGACCCCGACGCCGCAGCTCGAGCCCGCCCGCGAGAAGAGCGGGATCCCGAAGAACCCCGGCCGCCGCGATCTCGGGCTCCGGGCCACGCTGGTCTTCCCGAACCGGGAGATCGTCGAGAAGTACTACGTCCCGATCGTGTACACCGCCTGCCGGACGTGCTACTCCGAGCAGGATCCCGACGAGATCTTCCGCCGCGCGGTCGATGGTGAATTCGACCCGCTCAAGATGCAGAAGCTGATCAGCTCGGTGATCGAGTCCGGCCACGGCTCGACCATCGAGCACATCGTCTTCACCTTCGCCATCAGCGGCGTGTCGCGCACGCTCTCGCACCAGCTCGTGCGCCATCGCGCCGGCGTCGCCTTCGACCAGCAGAGCCAGCGCTACGTCAAGTTCAAGGGCGCGGCGACGATGCTCCCCCACTCGATCGCCGAGGGCGACCCCGAGCTGCGCGAGCGCTTCGAGGAGCAGGTCGACGGGGCACTCGGGCTGTACGGCGAGCTCCTCGCCGCCGGCGTCCCGGGCGAGGATGCCCGGTTCGTCTTCCCCAACGCGACCCGCACGAACCTCGTGATGACCACCAACCTGCGGGCGCTCATCCACATGTCCGGGCTTCGTCTGTGCACGATGGCCCAGTGGGAGATCCGCCGGCTTTTCCAGCTGATCCGCCACGAAGTGTTCGCGGTGTCGCCGTTCCTGGGCTCGTTCCTGGCACCCAAGTGCGTGCCGCTCGGCTACTGCGACGAGTTCAACAACCGCGACGAGCACTGCCCGATCCGACCACACAAGGATCGCGTGCTGGCGGCCTGGGCCGAAAAGGCCGCGGCGGCCAAGGCGGCGGGGCGGGAGCTGCCGGTCACCTGAGGCGCGACGCGCAAGCGCGCCGCACAGGCCCCTACTCGCCGGGCAACTCCGCCACGAAGCGGCGGATCACCTTGGCCAGCCGTGGTCCGGCGATCCGGCCCGACTCGAGGACCTCCTCGTGCGTCAGTGGCTGGCCGGTGTAGCCCGCGCCGGCATTCGTCACGAGCGAGACCCCGCACACCTCGAGACCGATCCACCGCGCGGCGATGCATTCGAGCACGGTCGACATCCCGACCGCGTGGCCACCGAGCCCCGCCAGCATCCGGACCTCGGCCGGCGTCTCGTAGGTCGGCCCGGTCAGCCCGACGTAGACCCCGTCCTCGAGGGTGATCCCCTCGGCGGTCGCCGCGGCGTGGAGGCGTTCCCGCAGTCGCGGGCTCCAGGCCTCGGTGAGATCCGGGAACCGCGGCCCCAGCTCGTCGGCGTTGGGACCCATCAGCGGGTTGTGGCCGGTCAGGTTGATGTGGTCGCGCATGGCCATCAGCGTCCCCGGTCCGAACGAGGGGTCGAGGCCGCCGGCCGCATTGGTGAGGACCACGATCCGGGCGCCGAGCTGCTTGAACAGCAGGACCGGCTGGATGACCAACCCGGGATCATTGCCCTCGTACAGGTGGAAGCGACCCTGGAGCATGACCACGGACCGGCCGGCCAGCTCGCCCAGGAGGAGTCGTCCGGCGTGACCCGGGGCAGTCGCTGCGGGCCATCCGGGTAGCTCCCCGAAGGGGATCGCCACCGCATCCGCGAGATCGTCGGCCAGGGCTCCGAGACCGGACCCCAGCACGATCCCGATCTCGGGGATCCGGGTGGTCCGGGCGCGGACCGCGGCGACGAGCGCCGCCAGACGCACGGGCTGCGCCGCGGGTGGGATGGGACGCATGGGATCGATCGGGGCCGCAGGGCCGGTGGGGGCCGGTCGGGACATCGAGCCTCCAGAGCGCATCGGTCGTCGACGGTCGAGGCTGGTGGCTCCGCCGGCCCGACGGAAGTATCGACACCGGGATGCCGATCACGTCCCGTCGGGCTCGGTCCAGCCGGACGACCGTGGTGAGACGGCGGCCTGGCGTGGCAACGAAGCGCCCGAAGCGACCGGCGGCGGAGCGGGGTCCCCTTGATGTGATCTCGGGTCCCTCGATCCTGTCGGCCCCTTCGGGCAAGACCTACGGTACGGGCGGGCCGACGGCACGGTCAACGCGGTTATCCACGAACTCCCCGACGGCCCGGTCGCGCCCATCCACGAGTTATCCGCCGTTGTGGACAGCCTGTGGACATCCAGCGCAGGTGGGGCGGGGTCAGCCGCCCATCGCGAACATCTCGATCCTGGGCAGCGTCGAGGTCGCCGCCGAGCGGAGCTCGGAGTAGCGATCACCGCGCCGAAGCCAGATCGTCTCGATCGCATCGGTGAGCTCGGCATCCGTGGCCCCCGACCGGACGACGGCGCGCAGGTCGTGACCATCGACCGCGAACAGGCAGGTGTAGAGCTTGCCCTCGGCGGAGATCCGGGCCCGGGTGCAGTCGCGGCAGAACGGCTGCGTGACCGACGAGATCACCCCGAACTCGCCGCCGTCGAGGTACCGCCAGCGCCCGGCGACCTCACCGCGATAGCCCGGCTCGACCGGCTCGGCCGGCCAGACGCTGGAAACGGTCTCCACGATCTCGGCCGCCGGGACGACCTCGTCGAGCCGCCAGCCGTTCGAGTGCCCGACATCCATGTACTCGATGAAGCGGAGCACGACGCCGGTCGCCCGCGCCCACTCGGCCATCGGCACGATGCTGGCTTCGTTGACCCCGCGGCGGACGACCATGTTGACCTTCACCGGCGCGAGCCCGGCTTCGATCGCCGCGTCGACCCCGTCGAGGACACGCGCGACCGGGAACTCGATCCCGTTCATCGCCCCGAAGACCGCGTCGTCGAGCGAGTCGAGACTCACGGTCACGCGCCCGAGACCAGCGTCGGCAAGTGGCCGGGCGAGCGCGCGCAGGGCCGAGCCGTTGGTCGTCAGGGTCAGATCGACCTCGCCGCCGTCGGGGCGGCGGATCGCCGCCAGCATCGCGACGAGGTCGGGCAGGTCGCGTCGGACGAGTGGTTCGCCACCGGTGATCCGCAGCTTTTCGACACCCAGCGCGACGAAGGACCGCGCCAGCCGTTCGATCTCCTCGAAGCGCAGGACCTGGTCGCGCGGCAGGAATGCGTAGTCCTTGCCGAAGACTTCGCTGGGCATG
>DASYJV010000165.1:0-9336 GCA_035996105.1 Candidatus Limnocylindrales bacterium
TCGATGCGGTCTTCCGGGAGCGACCGGCGCTGCATCGCTTCCCCGGCGCCATGGCCACAAAGGTTCAGGCACTCGCCGGCGCCATCGCCCGGGACCACGGCAATGATGCTGCCCGGGTCTGGACCGAGGCGGTCGATGGGCGGGATCTCGAGAAGCGGTTGCTCGGTCTGCCGGGCTTCGGCGAGATGAAGGCAAAGTCGCTGATCGCGGTCCTCGGCCAGCGGTTCGGGGTCCGCCCACCCGGCTATGAGGGCGTCGCGCCGACCTGGCCGACCCTCGGCGACGTCGACTCGGCCGAGGCGCTGGCCTCGTACCAAGCCGGCAAGCGGGCGCACAAGGCGGCCATGCGCGAGGGCGCCAAGGGCTGAGGCCCCAGGTGCTTGCGTGCGCGGAGGTCCGGGTGTACGGTAGTTGCACACGCAACTACACCGGAGCCGAACCATGAACGAGCAGGTCCGAGGCGCGCTGTCGCAGGGCAACGTCGTCGACATCACCACCACCGGCCGACGATCGGGAACGCCTCGACGCATCGAGATCGTCTTCCACAACATCGGCGGCCGGCTGTACATCAGCGGCGTGCCGCGCACCGATCACACCCGGGCCTGGCTGCGCAATCTCGCCGCCGATCCGCACCTCACGTTCCATCTCAAGGGCGCCGTCGCCGCCGACCTGCCGGCCACCGCCCGGATCATCACCGACGTCGAGGAGCGGCGCGCCGTGCTCACCGAGGTGGCCAGGACCTGGGGTCGCCAGGACCTCGAGACGATGGTGAGGCACAGCCCGCTCATCGAGGTCACGCTGGAGGACCGGGCGGCCTGATTTCGGATGGGCGCTAGACTTGTCGCCCCGTGCCCGAACCGCTTGATCCACCGACCCCGCCGCGCCCGCCCCGACCGGCCCGACCTCGCCGTGCCAAGAAGTTCGTCCTTCCCGAGCATCACCACGACGAGCAGGACGACGAGCGCACGGCCGAGCACATCGAGGCCTTCCTCGACGGGCCGTTGGGTCAGACGCCTCGGCAGCAGACTCGGCAGCAGCAGGGACCCGAGCGGGTCCATCGCCCGCTGACGCTCGACACCCGCCAGGACTGGGTGGCCGCGCTCCGGCGCGAAAGCGCCCGACACGCACGCTATGGCCGGCCGGCCTCGGTCGTCCTCCTCGAGATCCGCGGCCGCCCCGTCAGCCGGGCGCTCGACCGGATCGCCGGGATCCTCGGCGAGGTCATCTGCGGGCAGGGTCGCGAGACGGATCGCGCAGTCCGGATCGACGCGGTCGGTTTCCGCCTGCTCCTCCCCGAGACCGGCGTGCGGCCCGCGCGCTCGATGGCGGAGCGCATCGACCGGGCCTTCACCAAGAGCTTCGATGGGCAGCCCGAAGGGGTCGAGCTGTGCGTCGAGATCGCCACCGCCCAGCGGACCAGGACGCTCGACGACGCGCTGGCCGAGGCGGAAGCGCGGCTTTCGACCCGGGCTCGCAGCGACTAGGCGGCTCGCCTACCCGTCCGACTGGTCGACGAGTGTCGCCAGGAGGTGCTCGAGCTCGGTCGCCGGGTCTTCGCACAGCCCGGTGTGGACCGCCGACGGCTGGATGATCGTGCTGGACGGCGCGACGAGCCAATGAAAGCGCTCGGCCTGCCCGGAGCCGGCGATCGGACCCGCCGATGGATCACCGGCGGCGATCCGCTCGATGGCGTCGAGGTATGGAAGCACCGTCGCCGAGTCGAGATCCGGAGCGAACGCCGCCAGCCGGCGTTCGTCGAGCCGCATGCGAGCCGCGAGGAAGCGCCTGGAGCGGCACAGCAGGATCACCCCGACGTTGAGCATCTCGCCGCGCTCGACCCGCGGCACGAGCCGGACGATCGCGTACTGGAAGGCGTTAGGCGGCGGTTCGGGCACGTTCCGCCTCCTCGACGAATGCCCGCGGCGTCTCGAGCCGGCGGGCCAGATATCGGACGTAGGCGCGGCGCTGGGCCGCGGCGTCGCCGATCGACTGGTCGTCGGGCAGCCAGGCATCCGGGATCGCCTCGACCAGCCCGCTGAGGAGCGCTTCGTCGATCCGTCTGGCGTGGCGGTCGTCCGCGGCCACGACTGAACCGGCGTAGGGGAGCAGGACGTGCTCGCGGATCCGATCGAAGGGGCGCCGCGCGTGCTCGTCCGGGTCGCGCCAGGTGTGGTGGATGTACAGCGCGGCGCCATGATCGATGAGCCACGGACGGCCGTGCCAGACGAGCAGGTTCGGGTTCTGCGCCGAGCGGTCCGGGTTGGTCACCAGCGCGTCGAGCCAGACCAGGTCGGCCGCGAACTCCGGCTTGATCATCTCCCGCGCCGTCGCGACGGCCGGATTGAAGGTCAGCGCGCCCGGCAGGAAGTCCATCCCGACGTTGAGCCCCCCACTGGCGCTCACCAGGTCGTGGATCTCCTCGTCGGGCTCGGCGTCACCGAGCGCGGGATCGACCTCGACCCCGACGAGGTCCGGGACGGCCAGACCGATGGCCCGAGCCAGCTCGCCGGCCAGCCACTCGGCGACCAGCGCGCGTGGACCCTGGCCGGCCCCGCGGAACTTCACGACGTAGAGCCCGTCGTCGTCCGCCTCGACGAGACCGGGCAGCGAACCGCCCTCGCGCAGGGGCGTCACGTAGCGGGTGGCGACCACGGTCCGCATCACGACCCAGCGTAGCGGACTGCCCCGTCACGGACCGGGCATCTGCATGGATGCACACGTTTCGCGGGCTCCACCGAGGAGCGCGCATACCCTTGACCGATGACCGACTACGACGAACGATCCCTGCTCAGCGCCCTCGAGCCCGAGGCCGGGCGCCTGTACGACCGGCACGCCTCGGTCGCGCAGGAATGGTTTCCCCACGACTACATCCCGTACCGGCTCGGCCGCGACTTCGACAAGGAGCCCTGGACCCCGGATCAGCCACGGCTGACCGGCGTCGCCCAGACCGCCTTCGAGGTCGGCCTGCTGACCGAGGACAACCTGCCGAGCTATCACCGGCTCATCCACGGCATGTTCGGGAAGGGCGACGGGGCGTGGATCAACTGGGTCGGCCGCTGGACCGCGGAGGAGGGCCGACACGCCATCGTCCTGCGCGACTACCTCACCGTCACCCGGAACATCGACCCGGTCATGCTCGAGCGCGGCCGGATGACCCAGCTGCAGCAGGGCTACGACCACGACTCGCCGGACACGCTGCGCGGCCTCGCCTACGTGGCGTTCCAGGAGCTCGCGACCCGCATCGCCCACCGCAACACCGGCCGCTTCTCCGAGGATCCGGTCGCCGACCGGATCATGACCCGGATCGCCGCCGACGAGAACCTCCACATGGTCTTCTACCGCGACATCCTGGCCGCCGCCCTGGTGCTCGAGCCGTCGGCGACGGTCTGTGCGATCGTCGACGAGGTGCTCGCCTTCCAGATGCCCGGGGCCGGGATCCCGGGCTTCGTGCGCAAGGCGGCGCAGATCGCGAAGGCCGGGATCTATGACCTCCGCGTCCATCGCGACGAGGTCCTCATGCCGATCCTTCGCCACTGGCGGATCTTCGACCTGACCAACCTCGATGCCACGGCCGAGGCCGCCCGGCTCCGCCTGGCCGAGCACCTGGCCAAGCTCGATGCGGCCGCCAAACGGTTCGAGGAGCGAATGGCCACCTCCTCGACGCCCAGGATCACGGCGGGAGGCTGAGAGACAGCCGATCGGGCTGGGCGCATCCAGGTGCGCTGCCGCCACCCTGTCGGCGCCGACGTCGTGTTCAGGGGATCGGCGTCGCGAGGCGATCGAGCCGCGCGATCGAGGCGTCGATCCGGGTCTCCGAGATCCGTCCCGAGGCGACCAGCGCCATCACGGTGTCGATGAGCCTGGTCGCGAGATCGGGGTCATAGGCCGCCTGGTTGGCGAACACGAGGAGGTCGTTGCCGGCCTCGATGGCCCGGGCGACCGCTTCCTTTTGCGTGTAGCGCGAGGTGATCGCAACCGCGCCGAGGTCATCGGTGACGACGGCGCCCGTCCATCCGAGCTGGCTCCGGAGCAGCCCGTCCACGATGGTCGGCGAGAGCGACGCGGGCCGGCCGCTCGGGTCGAGCGCCCGGTTGATGATGTTGCCGGTCATCACCGCGTCCAGCACGCCCGAGGCGATGAGCGACATGTACGGCACCAGCTCGGTATCGGTCCACGTCTTCGTGACGTCCACGACCGCGAAGTCCGTGTTCGCGGCGGCGCTGCCGAGACCCGGGAAATGCTTGATCGTGCTCCGCACGCCGCGTTCGTGCAGACCGCGGATCTCGGCCTCGGCCATCGCCGCAACGACCGCGGGATCGGCCGAGAAGCTCCGCCCGAGCGCCCCGATGGCCGGGTTCCGCGGGTTGACGTCGACGTCGACGACCGGGGCGAGATCGAGGTCGAGGCCCGCCGCGGCCATCGTCGCCCCCATCGCGCGACCCGCGGCGAGGGCCACGGTCGGATCCGTGGTGGCACCGATGGCGGCCTGGGTCCGGGTGGCCGGAAACCCCATCGCCGGGTTCAGCCGGGAGACCTTGCCGCCCTCCTGGTCGATGGCGATGAGCAGGGGTCGGGCTGCCGCCGCGCGGATGGACGCGGTGAGCGCCGCCAGTTGGGCAGGTGACCGGATATTCCGAAGCCCACCGGTCGTCTGGTCTCGATCGAACAGGATCACCCCGCCGAGCCCTCCCTCGAGCGCCCTGGTGATCGGGTCGGTCGGCCGGATCGCGAGCCCGCGAAACCCGACGAGGAGCATTCGCGCGATCTTGGCACGGAGCGCGGCCGGGTCCGTCGTGGCGCCCGGGGTCGGCGCGGGCTGGCCTGACGATCCCGATGCGGTCGGGACGGTCGTGGCGGTCGCGCTCGGGCTTGGCCCACCCGGGCTCGACGAGGCCCCGTCGGCAGGGGAGGGGACCACGGACGGTGGCGTCGCGCCACAGGCTGCGAGACCGGCCGCCACGGCGCTCGCCCCGAATGCGCGCAGGAGCGCGCGCCGCGAGAGTCCCGGTCGATCGGTCACCCCGGAACGATATCGGGTTCCCGGCGGATGGCTCGCCGAGGTCTGCCCGGCGTCCGACCGCCGCGGTGCCGGCCGACCGAGATCAGAGGGCGCCGCTCGTGTCGCAGGCGGCCGGGTCGCCCGTCCGATACCCGCTCCCGAACCATTTCTGACGTTGGGCGGCCGATCCGTGGGTCCACGAATCGGGGTTCACCTGCCCGGTCGTCGCCTGCTGGATCCGGTCATCGCCCACTGCCTTGGCCGCGTCGAGCGCGTCCGCGATCTGGGCGTCGGTCAGCGGACGCAGGAAGCCCGTGCTGGCGGCGTGATTGGCCCAGACGCCGGCGAAGCAGTCGGCCTGGAGCTCCGTCCGGACCGAGCCGCCGGTCGCGCCGGTCGAGCCGCCGCTCGTGTTCAGCATCCCCAGCAGGTCCTGGACGTGGTGCCCGTATTCGTGCGCGACGACATAGCCCTGTGCGAGCGAGCCGCCCTGCGCCCCGAATCGGGTCTGGAGCTCGGTGAAGAAGTCCAGGTCGAGATAGACCAGCTGATCGACCGGGCAATAGAACGGTCCGGTCGAGGCGCTCGCCGTGCCGCAGCCACTGTTCGTCATGCCGCTGAACAGGATGGTGTTGACGGGCCGATAGGTCTGGCCCGACGACGCGAACTGGCCGCTCCAGTATTTCTGGATGCTGTTGACATAGCCCAGGATGCGGCAGTCGTCCCGCGTGTTGGCGTCCTGCCCGCTCTTGCAGTCGGTCGCGACCGCGGAGCTTGCGGGTCCGTTCGCGCCGCCCGACTGGAGGACGGTCCCGAGGTCGTTGGGATTGCCGCCCAGGAGCATGTAGGCGATGACGACGATGATGCCGATCGCACCGCCACCGCCGAGCACGGCCCCGCCGCCCCGGCCCATGCCGCGGCGGTCGGTGATCTGGCCGGGATCGAGCTGAACGCCGGGATCGAAGGTCATCGGTGGTCTCGTGCGTGGCTGGGGCATCGATCGTATGGCCCCGGTCATCGCGCGCCCGTGCCCTGGCCAGCGGGCGCTCTCGCAACCGCGTTGCGAAGGCAGCGGCGCTGCCGCCGCTTACGAGCGCGCTGCCCCGCCCTGGTCGCGCAGGAAGCGCTCGATGTCCGAGATCAGGTCGTCGCCGGATGGCAGGCGCTGCTCGTCGTACATCGCCTCGAGCCGCTCGACGTAGCTCCGCGTGGTCTCGTCGAGGCCGGTCGCCGTGTCGAGTCGCGTGCGCAGCTCGCGGGCCTCCTCGACGAGCTCCCCTGAGGGGATCTCGGTGCCGAGATGATTGCCGAGTGTCCGGAGCAGCTCGAGGGCGGCCGTGGCGTACGGCCCGGACACGTAGTGGGGGACCTGCGCGAAGTAGCCGAGTGCCGGGATCCCGGTCGCCGCGACCTCGAGCTCGAGGGCGGAGACGAGCGCCGAGGGGACACGCAACGTCCCGGCCGGACCGGCGGCGATCTCGCCCCGGAGCAACCCGGGCGCGGCCTCGGTCCCGAGGATCGGCACCGGCCGGGTGTGCGGGACGGCCGCCGGGATCGCGCCCAGGCTGATCCACTGCACGACGCCGAGCCGACCCACCAGCTCGATGACATCGGCCGTGAATGCGCGCCAGCGGTAGTCCGGCTCCGGGCCGACGAGCACGAGGAGGTCCTGCTCGTCGATCCGCGTCCGGCGAAGCACGAGCTCCGGCCAGGTCAGCTCGGTCAGCCGCCCGTCGACGATCGTGAGCGGTGGGCGACGAGCTCGGTAATCGAACAGCCGGTCGGCATCGAAGGTGGCGACCGCCGCCCCGTCATCGGCCAGGATCCCGAGCGCCGTGGTCGCCGCGGACCCCGCGTCGACCCAGCCGTCGAACGCGGCGAGGAAGATCGGGGCGATGAGGTCCTGCGCCTCATCGAGCTTGTAGAGGGTCACGCGCGAAGGATAGGCGACCCCGTCACGGCGGTCTTCAGACCGACGTCGGGTACACTCGGGCGAACGCATCCCATGTCGGTGCATCGAAAGGACGTTCCGTGGCGAGGCATTCCAAGTACGAGCGCGAACGCCGCACGGCCGAGACCGAGCGGGTCAAGCAGATCGAAGCCGCCTGGCTGGGCAGCCTGCCGTCGGCCGCGGCCAAGGCCTTCGCAGAGTCGGTCGCGGCAGCCCGTGCCCGCGGCCCCGAAGAGCGCCGGCCGGACATGGCTCCCGGGACCGCCCCGCGCCCGCCGCGTCCGGGCCGCGAGCCGCGACCGCCCAAGGACGAGCGGCCTCGCCGTTCGAACCGCGACTAGGGCCTCCGCCGGGGCCTGAGCTGGTGGCCTCGAACGAGTACCGCCCCCGTTGGGGCGGCTCAGCTGGCTGAGGGTACCGGCGCCTTGGACCCAGGGGCGCCTGACGGCTTCACCGACGAGGGCGGACCCGATGCCCCAGGGACTGGCAGCGCCTTGAGCGCCGCGGTCGCGATCGCCTCATCGGTCGTCTCGATGTCGAAGACGTAGTCGCCCCGGATATAGAGGTAGCTGCTGGCGGTGTCCTGCCCGAACCCGCCCTTCGTGACGCTCTTCCCGTCGAGGGTCACCTTGGAGACGGTCATATCGGGGTAGTCGCCCTTCCAGGCATTGACCAGGGCATCGTGCACCGCGGTGCCCTGGACGCCCCGCACCTGGTAGACGCCGATGCTGATATCCAGCGCCTGGTTCGGGTCGTAGGCCTGGGCGACACGCAGATCGGTCGGGGCCTTGCCCGCGGACGTGAGGAACGTCTTCATCGACGTGCTCCACGCGTCGTCGGTCAGGATGCCGTCACCGGTCCAGCTCTGGGTCACCAGCGGTGTGGCGTTGAGGTTCAGGGGCAGGAGGGCCTCGAGGTCGACGGCGTCGTGCGTATCGACGGCGGGCGGATCGCTCGCGAAGCTCGCGTTGGGGTCGATGGAGTCCGAGGGACTTGCCAGCGCCGTCGTGGGTGGGGTGCTGCCGCGCAAGGCGATCACGCCGACGGTCGTCCAGCCGGCGGTCGCGGCGATCAGGGCGATCATCGCCAGGACCTGCCAGAAGTTGCTGCCACCGCGCTGTGGCGGTCCCGGCCGGCGGGCAAGCTCGACCCCGTCGGGCTTCACCCGTCGGGATTGGACGCCTCGTTCCCGCACGATCCCTCCTGCTGTGGCCGGCCGTCGGGGCCAGCCCGGCCATCCTGCTTGCGCCGCCTGAGAGTCCGCTGAGAACGCGTCCCACGGGATGCTCCCGCCCCCGGCTCGCCTTGCGGCTTCGTTGCATTGTCGCCCAAGTACTGGCGCGTTGCCCGGTGGCGTCCATAGACTCGGGGTCAAGCCATTCGTACCCGGGGCATCATGACCATCCGTACTACCCCCACGATGCGCCTCGACGCACCGCCGTCCGCAACGCCTCCGGTGCTGGACGGTCACCTGCTGCGCATCCTGGCCGGGGGCGGGCCATCCGGGACACGGCAGGCGGCCGGCCGGGCCGCCGTGGCCGCCGATCGATATCGCCGGTTCCTCGATGCCCTCGGGGTTGCGGTCTACACGACGGATGCCGACGGCCGGATCACCTTCTTCAACGCCGCCGCCGCAGAGTTCTGGGGTCGTCGGCCCGTGCTCGGGGAGGAGTGGTGCGGGTCGCTCCGGCTGCTCTGGCTGGACGAGTCGCCGATGCGCCACGACGAGTGCCCGATGGCGATCACGCTCAAGGAGGCCCGTCCGGTCCGCGGCGGCCAGGCGATCGCCGTCCGGCCCGATGGCTCGCAGGTGTCGTTCATGGCCTATCCGACGCCGCTGTTCGATGACGACGGCGAGATGATCGGTGCCGTCAACGTGCTCATCGACATCACCGAGCGTCACCGGGCCGAGCGGGCGATGCGCGCCGCCGCCGACGCACTCGAGGCATCGAACGCGGTCAAGGACGAGTTCCTGGGGCTCGTCTCGCACGAGCTGCGAACCCCGGTGACGACGATCTTCGGCAACGCCCGCCTGCTTCAGACCCGGGGCGACGACCTCGACGAGGAGGTCCGCGCGGCGATGATCGAGGACATCGCGACCGACGCCGACCGCCTGCACGTCATCATCGAGAACCTGCTCCACCTGACCCGGCTGGGCTCCGGGACCCGGCCCGATCTCGAGCCGCAGGTCTTCGCCCTGGTCGTGGAGCGGGCGGTCGACTCGTTCCGAACGCGCAACCCCGGCCGGGCCGTGGAGCTGATCGGCAAGCGCCCGCGGGCGATCGTCGAGGCGGACGAGACCTATCTGACGCTGCTCGTCGAGAACCTGCTCGGCAACGCCATCAAGTACAGCGGCCCCGAGACGAGCGTGGAGGTCAGGGTGACC
>DASYJV010000166.1:0-9438 GCA_035996105.1 Candidatus Limnocylindrales bacterium
CCCTCGCGGTCAACCCGGGGAGCGCCTACGAGGACGGTGTGCTCCAGGCCGCGATCGTCGATCTCGACGAGAAGAAGGGGACGGTGAAGCGCTATCTGCTGATCAACGGCTGATGGAACTTGCGACCGATTTCGGGAGGGATAGGAGGACACATGGCCAGCGACACCAGTTCTGCCCCGTCGCTCTTCCTGCGGAACGCGACGGGCCTCGTCAAGGGTTGGTCCGGGTTCGACGCGTTCGCGTATTCGTTCATGTCGGTCAACCTCGTCACGTTGGGCATGTTCTACAGCCTGGCGATCTTCGCCTATAAGCCCGACGGCTCGGCCATCGCTTCGATCATCGTCACCGCGATCGGGATGACCTTCATGGTCATCGCGTACGCAGGTCTCATCGCCGTGATGCCCCGCGCCGGCGGCGATTACGTGTGGCAGACCCGCGTCCTCGACGGGATCCCGGGCGCGGTCACGGGTGGCGCCTTCGGAGCCATCGCCCTGTTCCTGGTCGGCACCGCGCTGGCCCTCGGTGACGTCGTCACCTACGGCGGCGCCATCGTCGGGGCCCTGGTCGGTGCGACGATCGGCCTCAAGCGCGGCGGGGTGGGCTTCGTCCTGTCGGCGACCGGATGGTGGTTCATCCTCGCCCTGTGGGCGCCGATCTACGGCTTCATCCTCAAGATCGAGTTCGTCCAGCCGCTCTCCGCGATCCTCGGCTGGAAGGCTGGTGTCGACTTCTTCGGCACCGCCGACGGGACCTTCGCCGTCGCGATCGCGACCATCGTCATCACGTCCGCACTCGTCGCGCTGGGGATGGCGGGCTATGCGCGGATCCAGCGCTGGTGCCTGTATATCGGCCTCATCGCGCTTGCCGTGATGTTCATCCTCATGCTGATCACGACCGTCGATACGTTCAAGCCGGCCTACGACAAGGCCGTCCAGGGGATGTTCGGCGTCCCGAACGCGTACCAGGCGACGATCGACCTGGCCGCATCCGACCCGGCGTCCGCCTACACGGGCTCGGAGCTCGAGCCGTTCTCGTTCGGCCCGGGCACGCTCGCGCTCGTGCCGTTCATGCTGTTCTTCCTGCTGTACCCGAACTGGGGCGCCACGCTCTACGGTGAGGTCCGCGGCGCCGGCGACTTCAAGAAGGTCCTGCGGGGGATGATCGGCGGCCTCTGGGTGACGGTCGCCCTGGCCGTGATCTTCCTGCTGCTCGCGTCCCGGGCATTCGGCTGGACGTTCTTCAACGCGTCGAATGTCACCTACGTCAATTACGCCTACGCGTACACGACAGCCGCTCCTCCGATGCCCATCTGGGGCTATCCACCGATGCTCGCCGCGTTCGTCATCGACAGCAATCTGATCCAGGCGATCATCGTGCTCGCGTTCGGCGCGTGGTGGCTGGGCTGGACAGGGACGTTGTTCCTGTCATCGACCCGGATGATCTTCGCGGCGGCCTTCGACCGCATGTTGCCCGAATGGGCCGGCCGCGTCTCGGACACCAGGGCCGTCCCGTGGGCCGCCCTCGCGCTGATCATGATCCCGTCGGTCTTCCTGAGTTGGCTGTATGCCTACAACTCGACGTTCTACGGGCTGACCCTGGACGCCACGCTGGTCATCGCCGTCACGTTCTTCGGGACCTCGATCGCCGCGATGATCCTGCCATGGTGGAAGAAGGAGCTGTACGAGACCTCGCCGATGGCGCGCTACAAGCTCGCCGGGCTCCCTGTCCTCGGGATCGCCGGCGCCGTGTCGACCATCTTCCTCGGATGGGTCCTGTTCATGTGGCTGTCCAATAGCCTGTACGGGATCGGCGTCGGGAACAAGAACTCGATCGTCTTCCTCGGTTTCCTGTACGGGGCGGCCGCGCTGCTCTACATCGTGGCCCGGGCGGCCCGACGATCGCAGGGCATCGATCTGGACGCCATCCATTCGGAGATCCCGGCCGAGTAACCTCGCTCTGTCCGGCACGACGACGGCGCCTCGGCCCCCGGGGCGCCGTTCGATTCAGCCGCCGAACCAGCCGCTCGGTCCGGGTGCCGTGTTCTCCCAGATGTGCTTCGCCTCGCGGTACTCATCGAGGCCGGACGGCCCGAGCTCCCGCCCGATCCCTGACTGCTTGAAGCCGCCCCATTCGGCCTCCGGCAGGTACGTGTTGTAGTCGTTGATCCACACGGTCCCGTGACGCAGTCGGGCGGCGACGCGCTGTGCGCGCGCGGCGTCGGCTGTCCAGACCGCCCCGGCCAGCCCGTAGGTCGTGTCGTTACCGATGGCGACCGCTTCCTCCTCGGTCGAGAAGCGTTCGATGGTGAGGACGGGCCCGAAGACCTCCTCGCGCACGATCCGCATCTCGCGTGTGACGTCGGCGAAGACGGTTGGGCGGTAGAAGAAGCCCGCCTGGAGCTCGGGCTCCGGGGGACGCCTGCCACCGGCGACGAGCCGGGCGCCCTCCGCGATCGCGCCCGCGACGAAGCCTTCGACCCTGGCCCGGTGGTCGGCGCTGATGAGCGCGCCCGCCTCGGTGGCGTCGTCCGTGCCGTGACCGAGACGGATGCGCTCCGTGCGCCGGCCGACCTCCTCGACGAACCGGTCATAGATCGTGTCCTGGACGATCGCCCGGCAGCCCGCCGAGCAGACCTGTCCGGAATGGGTGAACGCCGCGGTCAGGGCGTTGTCGACGGCGGTCTCGAAGTCGGCGTCGTCGAACACGATGTTCGGGCTCTTGCCGCCCATCTCGAGGGCGACTTTCTTGAGGTTCACGGTGGCGGCGTGGAGGAGCGCGCGGCCAGCCTCGAGCCCGCCGGTCAGCGAGATGAGATCGACGTCGGGGCTCTCCGCGAGCGCCTGGCCGACACGGCCACCCGGTCCAAGGACGAGATTGACGACGCCCGGCGGGACCCCGGCCTCCTCGAAGAGCTGCGTCAGATGGATCGCCGTCAGCGGCGTGAGCTGTGCCGGCTTCATCACGGCCGTGTTCCCCGCGGCCAGCGCCGGCGCGATCTTCCAGCTCAACTGGAGGAGCGGGTAGTTCCAGGGTGCGATGAGTCCGCAGACCCCAACCGGTTCGTAGACGATCCGGCTGACGGCGTCGGGGTTGCCGCTCTCGACGATGCGCCCGGGGTCGACCTCGGCGAGGCCCGCGTAGTAGCGGAAGACGCGCGCGACGTCGGCCATGTCCCAGCGGCTCTCGCGCATCGCCTTGCCGGTGTTGAGCGTCTCGAGCCGGGCCATCGCCTCGAGGTCGCGATCGATGAGGGTGGCGACCCGATCGAGCAGCGCCGCTCGTTCGGCGGTCGGCCGGCGTGGCCAGTCGGTGGCATCAAACGCGCGACGGGCCGCGGCGATCGCCGCCTGGACCTGGCCGTCGGTCGCGACATCGACCTCGGTGACGACGGTCGCGTCGGACGGGTTGATGACCTGACTGCAGGTGCCCGAGGCGGAGGCGGCCCACTGGCCATCGATATAGAGATTCGGCACGGCGTCCTCGGCGTTGGCTCTGGGCGGTGAGCATCGACCGAACGACGACGACCGTCAAGGAAGCGGTGCGCGGGACGCGCCCGAACGGGCCGCGGCCCCGCGCCGGATGGGGCCCTACCCGGCCTGGCGGAGGCTCCCGGCGATCCGCGCCGCGCTGGCGACGACCTGTTCCGCGAGCGAGCCCTCCGAACCGGGCGCCGGGAACCGGTATGACGGCCCGTGGAGATGGACCGCGGCGACCACCTCGCCGGACGCATCGGCGACAGGCGCCGCCACCGACGAGATCCCTTCGTCGAACTCCTCGAGCGCCCAGGCGTAGCCGTCGCGACGGATCGCCCGCATCCGCTCGAGGAGCGACTCGGCGGTGACCAGTGTGCGGTCCGTGAACCGCTCCATCGGACGCCCGAGATAGCGCTGGATGACGACGGACGGCGAGAACGCGAGGATCACCTGACCGGACGAGACCGCGTGGAGCGGGATGCGCGAGCCGGTCCAATCGCGGACCGAGACCGGGTTGGGGCTGCCGACCTGCTCGATGTAATGGACCAGGTTGCCATCGGGGACACTCAAGCCGGCCGCCTCACCGACCGCCTCCGCGAGACCCTCGAGCGACGGCCGCGCCAGCGTCGCGAGCGAGCGCGACGGCCGGATCCGCGCCGCGAGCGTGACCAATCGTGGCCCGAGGCGGTAGCGGGTATCGCCCGGGACCTGCTCGACGACGCCTTCGTGCGCAAGCGAGGCGAGCATCCGCGCGGCGGTCGACTTCGGGAGGTCCGCCCGGTCGGCCACCTCGGTCACGCCGATCGGCCCGTCCGCGAGCGCACCGAGCACGGCGAAGGCCCGTTCGATCGATTGGACTCTGGACATCGGGGCTCCCGTCGGATAGATTCGCGATCCAAGCAGTTCCATCATACGGCACGGTTCCACGATGTGGAACCCCCGCAAAACGGCAGGAGCGCCACACGATGGCCCAGGACGAGTACGCGGAGATCGATCTCGCGGGGCTCTCGGACGCCGAGCTCACCGAGCAGATGCACAACGACCTCTACGACGGGATGGCGGCCGAGATCGTCGAGGGAACGAACATCCTGCTGGGTCGTGGGTGGTCGGCCACCAAGGTCCTCGACGATGCGCTCGTCGCCGGGATGAAGATCGTCGGGATCGACTTCCGCGACGGCATCCTGTTCGTCCCCGAGGTCCTGCTCGCGGCCAACTCGATGAAGGCCGGGATGGCCATCCTGCGACCGCTGCTCGCGGAGACCGGCGCGGAGCCCGTCGGCAAGGTCGTCATCGGGACGGTGAAGGGCGACATCCACGACATCGGCAAGAACCTTGTCGGGATGATGCTCGAGGGCGCCGGCTTCGAGGTCTTCGACCTCGGGATCAACACGGACGCTGAGAAGTTCATCGCCGCGCTCGAGCTCCACAAGCCCGACATCCTCGGGATGTCCGCGCTCCTGACCACGACGATGCCGTATATGAAGGTCGTCATCCAGACCCTCAAGGACCGCGGGATGCGGGACGACTACATCGTCCTGGTCGGCGGGGCGCCACTCAACGAGGAATTCGGCGCCGCGGTCGGGGCGGACGCCTACTGCCGCGATGCGGGCGTCGCCGCCGAGACCGCCCGCCGGCTCATCGACGAGCGCCGCGCCAGTGCGGCCTGAGCGAGCCTACTCGCCCGCCGCTCGCGGCTCCGAGGCAGCAGATCCGGATCGGGTCCTCGTCATCGGGTGCGGCGCGCTCGCCCGCGAGCTCGTCGCGGTCATCGACCAGGCGGGGCTCGCCAACGTCGACCTGACCTGTCTGCCCGCGACCCTGCACAACCGGCCGGGCGGGATCCCGGCGCTCGTGCGCGAGAAGATCCGCGCCGCGCGGTCGCGCTACCGCACGATCTTCATCGCCTACGCGGATTGCGGGACCGGCGGCCTGCTCGACGCGATGCTCGCCGACGAGGGTGTCGAGCGCCTCCCGGGGGCCCACTGCTACGAGTTCTACGCCGGCGCCGGGGCGTTCGCGGCGATGACGGACGAGGAGCTCGGCACGTTCTTCCTGACCGACTTCCTGGCCCGCAACTTCGACCGGCTGGTCATCAAGGGGCTCGGCCTCGACCGGCATCCCGAGCTGCTGCCGGTCTATTTCGGCAACTACACCCGGCTGGTCTACCTGGCGCAGACCGACGACCCGGCGCTCGTCACTGCGTCGCGCCGTGCCGCCAGGCGGCTCGGCCTCGCCTTCGAGCATCGGACGACCGGCTACGGGGACCTTGCGACATCCCTCCGGGCAGCCGCCGGTCCTGCCGCGTCTGCAGCAGGAGCCGCCTGAGATGGCCACCCTGTCGATCATCTGGTGGCGCGACATCCCCGCCCAGGTCGTGGCCAAGGACGCACGGCGCTCGAGCAAGGTGGTCCTCCACCCGCGTTTCCAGGTCGCCATCGACAAGGCCGCCAACCGCGCCGGCATGCGCGAGTACAACGCCTACATCGGGGAGTGGCGCAAGACACAGGAGCGCTGTGGCGACGACCTCGAGGCGGTCGTCAAGGCGGAGTCTGAGCGGCTCGAAGCCGAATACACGAAGCACCATCTCGCCGAGCTGATCCAGAGCGGCGGCGTTGCCGGCGGTCCGGCGCTCTCCCCCGCCGCGACATCGGAGATCTCGCCGTCATGACCGATACCGTCCTCAGTTCGGCCTCCCGCGAGGTCGTCATCGGGTTCGACCGCCCCTTCGTGATCATCGGCGAGCGGATCAACCCGACCGGGCGAAAGCTCCTGGCCGAGGAGATGAAGGCGGGCGACTTCAGCCGGGTCGAGCGCGACGTCCTTGCCCAGGTCGAGGCCGGCGCGCACATGCTCGACATCAATGCCGGGATCCCGCTGGCCGATGAGCCCGCGATCCTGGCCAGGACCATCCAGCTCGTCCAGGGCCTGACCGATCTCCCGCTGTCGATCGATTCGTCGATCGTCGAGGCGCTCGAGGCCGGGCTCGCGGTCTACCAGGGCAAGCCGCTGCTCAACTCGGTGACCGGTGAGGAGGAACGCCTCGAGCGCGTCCTCCCGCTCGTGCGCAAGTATGGGGCGGCGGTCGTCGCGATCAGCAATGACGATACGGGGATCAGCATGGATCCTGACGTCCGGTTCGCGGTCGCCAAGCGCATCGTCGAGCGCGCCGCGGACCACGGCATCCCCGCATCGGACATCATCGTGGACCCGCTGGTCATGCCCATCGGCGCGCTCTCGCAGGCCGGCCAGCAGGTCTTCGCGCTCGTTCGCCGGCTGCGGGAGGAGCTCAAGGTCAATACGACCTGCGGGGCATCGAACGTCAGCTTCGGCCTGCCCAACCGGGAGGGGATCAACGCGGCCTTCCTGCCGATGGCCATCGCGGCGGGGATGACGTCCGCGATCACGAACCCGATGATGCCCGAGGTCAAGGCCTGCGTGATGGCGGCAGACGTGCTGATGGGTCACGACCCTGACTGCGGCCGCTGGATCCTCGCCAACCGCGCCCCGACGCCCGAAGGGGAAGTCAGCCGACGGCGAGTCAACCGTCGCGCCATCCCGGTCGGCTGACGGAGCATCGGTCCGTGGCCGACGAGGCACTCGTCATCTTCACGCCGTCAGGGCGCCGCGGTCGCTTCGAGACCGGGACCACCGTCCTCGACGCGGGCCGCGCCCTCGGCGTCGACATCGATTCGGTCTGCGGCGGTCGCGGCATCTGCGGCCGCTGCCAGGTGACCCAGGGGCTAGGCGCCTTTCCGAAGCACGGCATCGTCTCGGAGCCGGAGCACCTGTCGGCGTTCGCCGCGCTCGAGACCGCCTATCGGGACGAGAAGGGCCTCGCCCACGACCGGCGGCTGTCCTGCACGGCCACGATCTGCGGCGACGTGCTCATCGACGTCCCGCCCGAGAGCCAGGTCCACCGCCAGGTCGTTCGCAAGGGCCTCGACGTCCGGACGTTCATCGTCGATCCCGTCGTCCGGCTCCATTACGTCGAGGTGACCCCGCCCGAGCTCGCGTCGCCGTCGGGCGACCTCGCCCGCCTGTTCGAGGCGCTCGAGCGCGAGTGGCAGCTCACCGACCTCGAGGCCGACCTCGAGGTCATCCGGGCGCTCCAGCCGGCGCTCGAGGCCGGTAAGTACGGCGTCACGGTCGCCGTCCACGGCGCGCGCCAGGTCATCGCCGTCTGGCCCGGGCTCCATGAGACGGCCTATGGCGTCGCGATCGACATCGGTTCGACGACGATCGCCGGCCATCTGGCCAACCTCGCCGACGGAGCGGTCCTCGCCAGCAACGGCGTCATGAACCCGCAGATCCGCTACGGCGAGGACCTCATGAGCCGCGTGTCGTACGCGATGATGCATCCCGAGGGGGCGGGCGAGATGACCGTCGCCGTCCGCAAGGCGCTCGACGGCCTGATCGCGTCGCTGGCGATGCGCGCCGGGATCAAGCGGGTCGAGATCCTCGAACTCGCGCTGGTCGGCAACCCGATCATGCACCACCTCCTGCTCGGCATCGATCCGACCCCGCTCGGCGGGGCGCCGTTCGCCCTGGCCACGGATCGCGCCGTCCAAACGACGGCGGCGGAGCTCGGCCTGCGCGCGCACCCGGGCGCCCGGGTCTACGTCCTGCCGTGCATCGCGGGTCACGTGGGCGCCGATACGGCCGGCGTGATCCTGGCCGAGCAGCCGCACCGGGCCGAGCGGATGACGCTCGTGGTCGACGTCGGCACCAACGCCGAGATCGTGCTTGGTGACAAGCGCCGGCTCCTCGCCGCATCGAGCCCGACCGGCCCGGCCTTCGAAGGCGCCCAGATCTCGGGCGGTC
Source organism: Candidatus Limnocylindrales bacterium (assembly GCA_035996105.1). GTDB lineage: Bacteria > Chloroflexota > Limnocylindria > Limnocylindrales > CSP1-4 > SPCO01. The sequence continues at coordinate 8,295 of DASYJV010000166.1, forward strand.
AGCGCGCGGCACCCGGCGCGATCGAACGCGTCCGTATCGATCCGACCACCCTCGAGCCACGGTTCCGGGTCATCGGCGTCGACGCCTGGTCCGATGAGCCGGCCTTCGCGACCGGGGTCGGCGAGACCGGGATCACCGGGATCTGCGGTTCGGGGATCATCGAGGTGATCGCCGAGATGTTCCTCGCCGGGATCGTGACGGAGGACGGGGTGATCGATGGCGCGCTCGCGGCGAGGACCCCTCGCATCGTCCCCGACGGCCGGACGTTCAGCTACGTCCTGCACGAGAGCGCGGGTCCCGGACCCCGGATCGCGATCACCCAGAACGACGTCCGCGCCATCCAGCTCGGCAAGGCCGCGCTCTATGCCGGGGTCCGATTGCTGATGGACAAGCTCGGGATCGACGAGCTCGACGAGATCCGCCTCGCGGGTGCCTTCGGCAGCCAGATCGACCCGACGCACGCGATGATCCTCGGGCTGGTACCCGACTGCGATCTCGCCCACGTCCGCTCGGCCGGGAATGCGGCCGGGACCGGGGCGCTCATCGCCTTGCTGTCGAGCGCCGCCCGGACCGAGATCGAGAGCGTCGTCCGCCGCGTCGAGAAGATCGAGACCGCCGTCGAGCCGCGCTTCCAGGAGCACTTCGTCGAGGCGATGGCGTTCCCGCACAAGACCGCCGCCTTCCCGAACCTCGCGGCGGTCGTGCCGCTCCCCGAGCGAACGGCGACGACCGGGGCCGCCGGCTCGGAGGCCCGTGCGGAACGACGTCGCCGACGCACCGTGGCGATCGGGACGAGAGAGGACACCTGATGGACGATCCACAGCGGCGACGCAGCGGTGGGCGTGCGGCACGGCAGGCGCTGCGCCTGGCCGCCCACGCCGAGCACGTGCCGTTCCTGACGCGCAAGCTCGCGCCGTTCGAGGTCCTCGGCGAGGAGGGCCTCGCCCTCATCGAGCACAACGCCGACTCGATCCTCGAAGAGGTAGGCATCGAGTTCCGGGGCGATCCCGATGCCCTGCGCCTGCTCGGGGATGCCGGCGCCGACATCGACGGCGTACGGGTCCGCTTCCCACGCGGGATGTGCCGCCAGATCGTCCAGGCGACCGCACCTCGACAGTTCACCCAGTTCGCGCGAAACCCGGAG
>DASYJV010000167.1:0-5618 GCA_035996105.1 Candidatus Limnocylindrales bacterium
ATTGGGGAGACTGGCCGATATGAACGTGAACCAGAACGTCCTGACGCTGCTCGCCATCCTGGTCGCGGCGAACGCGCTGCTGATCGCCGTGGTCGTCGTGCGTTCGATGTTCCGCCGGCGGCACCCCGTCGTCGCCGGGCCGCCGCGGCAGGTGCGGACCGATTTTGCCGGCTCGCCCGCCCTCAGCCGGAGCGCGGTCTCGTTCGAGGACCTGACCGACTCGGCGCGTTCGACCACCCGGACCGACCCCCTGACCGGCCTCCTGCTCCCGACCGAATGGAACCGCATCGTGTCCGACGAGGATGCCCGGATCGGGCGGTACGGACATCGCGCGACGGTCGTGATCATCGAGCTCGAAGGCCTGGAGAAGCTGATCAGCGTCCTGGGCGAGGATGCCGCGGACCGGGTCCTGCCCGCCGTGGCGGACGCCCTGAGCCGCAACGCCCGCGGGGCGGACCATCTGGCGCGGCTCGGGCCGGGCCGCTTCGGCGTCCTGCTTCCCGAGACCGGTGAGGTCGAAGCCGTCAACTACGTCGAGCGCGTCCGGCAGGTCTGCGATCTGTGGCTCGAATCGGGCGCCATCGCGCTTCGGCTGGCGATCGGCTGGGCGAGCCCGACGACCGAGACCACGCTCGGTGACGCCCTGATCCTGGCAACGGACCGCATGTATTCGGAGCTTCGACGGGACGCCAGGCGAGCGGTCGATCTCGCGCCGGAGGACGATCTCCCCCCGCCGCATGGCATCGAGGGATCGCCCTCCCCCGCCTGACCATCGAGCGCCGGCCGCCGCCAGGCGCGACCGCTACGGTCAGTCGCGACCGTGGCGCAGGCCACGACCGGGCGTCGCGCCGGTGTGGACACCGTCGGCGACCACGAGCGTGCCGGCCACGATGACCTGCTCGATCCCGACCGGATAGGACCGCGGCTCGTCGTAGGTCGCCGTCGCCCGGACCGTCGCTGGATCGAATACGACCAGGTCGGCCACCGCACCCTCGCGGATCACCCCGCGATCGCGCAGCCCGAGTCGGGCCGCCGGCGCCGAGGTCATCTTGCGGATCGCCTCCTCGAGCGTGAGCAGCGCCTCGTCACGCACGAACTGGCCGAGGATGCGCGGAAAGCTGCCGTAGGTCCGCGGGCTGGGCTTGGCACCCAGGAACGTGCTGTCGGTGCCGACCATCCCGACCGGGTGGGCCACGAAGCGCGGCAGTGTCGCGCGGGCCGGACCACTCGTCACCTGGCTGACCCCGAGATCCTCGGACAGCAGCAGGTCGCAGATGACGTCGAGCGCATCGTGCCCGGTCTCGCGCATCACGTCGGCGACGGTGTGGCTCTCCCAGCGCAGGTTCTCCGGACGGTGGAACGCGCCGAGCCGAACGTCCGCCCAGCCGGTCGGGCTGGCGTACGAGGCGCCCCGGGCCGTGAACTCGGCGCGCATCCGGTCCCGCGCGGCGCGATCGGCCAGACGCGTCTTGAGCGGCCCCGGGCCGCCGGCCTGGATCCATTGGGGCAGCTGGATGAGCAGGCGGGTCGAGGCCCACTCGTATGGGTACGTGTCGAAGGTGACGTCGAGCCCCTCGCTGCGCGCATCATCGACCAGGGCGAGCATCGCCTCGGGACCGCCCGGATGCGTCTCGCGGTGATAGAAATGGGTGATGTGGGCCGGCGCGTCGGCGCGCCGCCCGATCTCGATCGCCTCGCGAAACGGATCGAGATAGCGGTCACCGAGCGGGTAGCGAACGTGTGTGTGGTAGAAGCCGCCGTGGCGACCGGCCTCCTCGGTCAGCGCGGCGAGCTCCTGCGTGGTCGCGAACCCACCCGGCGGGTAATCGAGACCCGAGCTCAGCCCGAAGGCACCCTCCGCCATCCCGTCGCGCAGCAGGCCACGCATGCGGTCCAGGGCTGGATCGTCAGCGGGCACATCGTCCCAGCCGAGCGCCGCGATCCGGAGCTGCGAGTTGCCGACGAGCGTCGCCACGTTGAGGCTCACCGCGTCGTCGAAGCGGGCAAGGTATGTGCCGACCGTCGACCAGTCGTAGGCGATGTCGGGCCGGCCGTCGAGCCCGGAATCGAGGTCGACGAACGCCTCGAGGTCCTCGCGCCGCTCGAACGGCGCGAAGCCGTTGCCGTCCACCCCGACCAGCTCGGTCGTGACCCCCTGGCGGACCTTGGGTTCGTGCCTGCCGTCGGCCAGGATCGTCAGGCCGCCGTGGCTGTGCAGGTCGATGAAACCGGGCGCGACGACCTTGCCCCTCGCGTCGATCGTATGCGCCGCGTGAGGCAGGTCCACCTCGGCGGCCGCTGTCGCCTCGAGGAGGCGGATCCGCCCGTCCACCACCGCGACGGATCCCGGACGCCCCGTGGCGCCCGTCCCATCGACGACGGTCCCGCCCGTGATGAGCAGCTCGACGTGGTCGCTCACCGGTTCTGGCGCGCCGGTCCGTCCAGGCGCCGGCCGCGGACCCAGGCAGCCCGGACCATGTCCGGATGGGCCCGGAAGATCAGCCGGCTCATGAGATCGGCCGCGTCCTCGTCCAAGGCGGCGCCATCCGGGACCGCCGCGACCAGGGCCGGATCCACGGCGATGAGATCGGCCTCCTTGCCCGTCTCCAGCGAGCCGATCGCGTCCTCGAGCCCGAGCGCCCTGGCGCCCTCGATCGTGCCCATCCGGAGCCAACCGAGGGGATCGAGGATCGGCCCTTGGTCGGCAACCAGGGTCCGACGAGCCATCTGGGCGTAGGCGCCGGCGCGCATGACCGAGAAGATCGAGGGGTCGGGCCCGCCCGATACGTCGGACCCGAGGCCGACGGCCAGACCCGCCTCGAGATAGCGCGCCAGCGGCATCACGCCGGCGCCGATGAACAGGTTCGAGGCGGGGCAATGGGCCAGCCGCGTCCCGGTCTCGACAAGCCTGGCGAGCTCGCGATCCGAGAGATGGATCCCGTGCGCGAGGATGGTTCGGTCCCCGAGGCCCCCAGCCCGGTCATAGACATCGACGTAGTCGAGCGCGTCGGGGAAGAGCCGACGGACCTCGGCGATCTCGAACGGATCCTCCGACAGGTGCGTCTGCCACCACGTCCCGGTCGATCGGGCAAGCGCCGCCGATTCGCGCAGCAGATCGTCCGTGCACGAGATCGCGAAGCGTGGCGTGACCGCATAGCCGAGCCGGCCGTCGTCGGCGCCATGCCAGCGGGCGATCAGGTCGCTCGACTCGCGCAGCGTGCGGTCGAGGATCGTCGACGGCTCGATGGTCGGGTCGTACGTCCCGCGGTCCATCATGACCTTGCCAAGGATGGCCCGGATGCCGTGGGCCTCGGCCGCCCGGAACGACGCTTCCATCGCAGCCTCGTAGACCACGCCATAGGCCAGGACCGTGGTCGTACCAGCGGCCGCGAAGGCGGCAAAGATCGACGGGGCAAGCCGCTCCGGGATCGCCGGATCCGACCAGGACTGCTCGATGGGAAAGGTCAGACGGTCGAGCCAGGTCAGCAGGTCGAGCGCGAAGCCGACCCCCGCGTTTGGGAGCTGCGGGAGGTGGGCATGGAGGTCGACCATCCCGGGCAGGAGCGTCCAAGGACGGAGATCGATGGCCGAGGCCGCCTCGCCGGGTCGCGCAGCCGCGGGCCCGACGTAGGCCAGTCGCCCGGTCGCATCGACCACGACGAGCCCATCGGGCACATGCAGGCTGCCGCCGGCGGCGAGGGGCGTCAGCAGACGTGCGCGCAGGGCGAACGGAGGACGCTCAGGAAGCGAGGGACCCATCCCCCGAAGGCTAGCGCTTCTTGCCGCGGACCTCGAACAGGTGAGCGGTCCACTCGGAGCCGCCGCGATCGAGCGCGGCCGAGCTGCCGTGCCAGCCGCAGGTGCAGGTGATGGTCTGCGCCTGGTGCTTGTACTCATCGATGACGTGCTTGAACGGCTCGACGGTGGTCGTGCTCTTGACAGGTGGGCGACTGTTCACACGGACTCCTGCGCGGATTCGGGGCCTTCAGACCGGCTGGGGCGACTGGGGAGCCACCAATCATACCCGATTTGGGCGGTTTTTGCCCAGTCTGCCGGGGTCAATCCCCTGCCGGCAGGAGGTCCTCGCGCACCAGCTTGTCGGTGGTGACGTCACCCTTGAGGAGGTTGAGCTTGCCGAGATAGGCGATCGAGGCGGTCCAGCCATCCCGATCGATCGCGCCAAGGCCGCGGGCATCCTGGATCGGTCCCGACCAGCTGGCGACCGTGGCCGCCAGGATGGCCGCCTGGGCGGCACGCTGGGATGCGAGCTCGGGAACGGCCGTGATGGCGGCGTCCAGCCCGACGGTCGGGTCGGCCTTGATGTCGGTCATGGCGTGGAGCGTGGCCGCCACGAACGCGGCGATCGCGTCGTGCTTCGCATCGAGCGTCTTCGTCGCCGAGACCAGCCCCGGACCGGGCAGCGGGGTGATCGCATCGATGGTCAGCACGACCGGCTGGCTGCCGCCGAGCTGCATCTGGACCGGCTCGTTGTTCGCGAAACCGGTCGCGGCGTCGACGGTGCCCTGTTCGACCGCCGCGCGCTGCGTGTAATCGGGGTATTCGACGATCTGCACGTCGTCCGTGGTCAACCCGGCCGAGCCGAGCAATGCCTCGAGCATGATCCAGCCCGATCCATAGCGACCGGGCGTGCCGATCTTCTTGCCCCTCAGGTCGGCCGCCCTGGTGATCCCCGAGGACGCCTTGGCGAAGACGACGTTCGGGAAGCGGCCGTAGATCGTGGCGATGTATTCGACCGGGATGCCGTTGCTGGCCGCGGGGATCACGCTGGTCCCGTCGCCCAGCCCGACATCGATCGCGCCCTGCCCGATGAGCGGGATGAGATCCGGATCGATCTTGTTCTGGAACTCGATGGTGAGGCCCGCCTCGCGGTAATAGCCCCGCTGCTCGGCGAGGTAGAACTGCGCGAACTGGACGCTCGGGATGTACCCGAGGCCGACCACCAGCTTGCTCGACGCGACGCTCGGCTCCGGCGACGTGGTGCCGGAGGCAGGCGGACCGGACGAGCACGCCGCGGAGGCCAGCGGATCCGACCCGGCCGCCCCACAGCCACTGGACGCGACCGGGTTCGACGGCGGGTTGGAGCCACCTCCGCTGCCGCATCCGGACACGAGCGCGGCGATCATGAGGCCGATGAGAGCGGCGAAGATGGGGCGGGGACGCGGGTGCGACACGGGGACCTCCGGCTGACCTGGCTGATGCATCGGGGTTAGCGGGCGCCCAGCAGGCGCCGTTCGGCGAGGACGACGAGCAGATAGAGCGCGACGCCGACGAGGGCGACCGTCAGTAGCGCCGCGAACATGAGCGGGATGTCGAAGAGCGATCCCCGGGCGAGGTTGATGAGCACCGCAAGCCCCTTGCTCGCGCCGGCCCATTCCCCGACCACGGCGCCGACGACCGCGAGCGTGACGCCGACTCGAAGCCCGCCAAAGATGTTCGGAAGCGCGGCGGGGATCTCGAGCGTGGTCAACAGCTGGCGAGGCGTCGCGCGAAGGCTGCGCCCGAGCTCGAGCAGCTTGGCGTCGACCGACCGGAACCCGACCATCGTGGCGATGGCCACCGGAAAGAAGACGATCAGCGAACAGATGACGACCTTGCTG
>DASYJV010000168.1:0-2660 GCA_035996105.1 Candidatus Limnocylindrales bacterium
GATGCCGTCGTACGCGCGCGCGGTCAGATCGACGATGACGCGGTCGAGCTCGGGGAGGGCCGCCGTAAGCGCGGCCGCCGTCCGCACGGGGACCGCGGTGGCGTTCGCGGCGCGGACCAGGTCGGCCAGGCGGGTGGCCCAGATGAGATCGTCCGCGAGGATCGCGATGCGGGCGGTCAGTCGAGTGTCTCCGCCAGGTGACGGAAGACGTCGCGGGCGGTGACGACGCCGGTCGGCCGGCCGTTCTCGACGATCGGGATGTGCCGGAAGCCGCCCACCGCCATCTTGTGGATCGCGATCGCGATCGGGTCGTCGTGGCGGAGGACGACCGGGTCCGGGGTCATGAAATCGCGGACCCGGAACGAACTCAGTCGACTGCCCGCCGCCTTCACCACCGCGTCGCGGTCGGTGAAGATCCCGACGAGACGATCGTCCACGACGACCAGGACGCAGTCGGCCTCGGCCTGCTGCATCCGCGCGATGGCTGCATCGACCGGGGTGTCGGGACCGGCCGTGAGCGGCGCTGGCGCGCCGAGCTCGTCGAGATGCTCGCCGAGCAGGCGCCCGTGGAACGACAGGGTCGGCTGCGGGACATCGCTGCCGGCCATGTCCGCCCCGCAGTTGTCGCAGACATCGGCACCCGTCAGGTTGTCGAAGGCGCAGACCGGACAGCGCATCGGTCCCCTCTCCCTACTCGACCGTCCAGGTCTCGCCGCCGTTGAGCACGTCGGCCAGATCGCCGGCGCCGCTCTTCGCGATGGCCGACGCGATCTGCTCCTCGATGAGCCGATCGTGGGTCGGCCGCGGCACGGCGCGCAGGATCCCGACCGGGACCGGGAAGACCGGCCAGAACATGCGCGACAGCATCAATGCCAGGTACGGCTCCTCGGCCTGTTCGTCGTGGACGAGCAGGTCCGCCTCGGTGACCCCGTTCTGGCCGATCGTCACCACCTCCGGATGGAGTCCCGAAAGCCGGATCCCCTTGTCGCGGTCCTTGCCGAAGATCATCGGGGCGCCGTGCTCGAGGAAGAGCATCCGGTCCTCGCGAACCTCGCGATCGGTGAAGTCGCGCCACGCCCCGTCGTTGAAGATATTGCAGTTCTGGAGGACCTCGACGAACGACGAGCCCTTGTGCCGCCCGGCCCGTTCGAGGGTCATCTGGAGGTGCTCCGTGTGGGTATCCACGGAACGAGCCACGAAGCTCGCCTCAGCGGCCAGCGCGATGGTGAGGGGGATGATCGGGGTGTCGACCGTCCCGGCCGGCGTCGACTTCGTGCGCTTGCCGAACTCGGAGGTCGGTGACGCCTGGCCCTTCGTCAGGCCGTAGATCCGGTTGTTGAACATCACGAGGTTGATATCCACGTTCCGACGCATCGAGTGGATGACGTGGTTGCCACCGATCGAGAGGGCATCGCCGTCCCCGGTGATGACCCAGACCATCAGGTCCGGCCGGGCCGCCTTGAGCCCGGTCGCCAGGGTCGGGGCACGCCCGTGGATCGTGTGGAACCCGTAGGTGTTCATGTAATACGGGAGGCGGCCGGAGCAGCCGATCCCCGACACGAACACGATGTTCTCGCGGGCGTAGCCGAAGTCCGGCATGACCTTCTGCGTCTGGGCCAGGATCGAATAGTCGCCGCAGCCGGGGCACCAGCGAACCTCCTGGTCCGACACGAAGTCCTTTCGCGTCAGCTGGATGACCGCCGCGTTCTCGGCGCTGAGCGGCGGCTGGACCGGTACGGGAGTCGCGGCGTGGCCGTTCGTGTCGGTCATGCGATCACCTCGGCCAGGACGCGCTCTGCCTCTTCCACGATCTCGGCGATGCGGAACGGCTTGCCGCGAACGCGGTCATACCCGACCGCATCGATGAGATAGCGCGCCCTGACGAGCATCAGCAGCTGACCCATGTTGACCTCGGGGATGAGCACCCGGCGGTAGCTCCGCAGGACCGACTCGGTGTTGGCCGGGAACGGATTGAGATGGCGAAGATGGGCGTGGGCGACCGACCTGCCCTCGCCGTTGAGGCGCTCGACCGCGGAGCGGATGGCGCCATAGGTCGAGCCCCAGCCGAGGATCAGGAGATCGCCCTGCGGCGGCCCGAAGACATCGAGCGGCGGGATGTCGTCGGCGATCCCGGCGACCTTGGCCGCGCGCAGCGTCTGCATCCGGTGGTGGTTATCCGGGTCGTAGCTGACGTTGCCCGTGATGTCGGCCTTCTCGAGACCGCCGATGCGGTGTTCGAGCCCCGGCGTGCCGGGGACCGCCCAGGGTCGTGCGAGTGTCTCGGGGTCGCGCTGGTATGGCCGGTAGGTCGCTGGATCCGTGGCGTTGGAGACGGCGATCGACGGCAGGTCCGCAAGGGCCGGGATCTTCCACGGCTCGGAGCCGGTCGCCAGGAAAGCGTCGGAAAGGTAGACGACGGGGGTCATGTACTTGAGCGCGAGCCGGCAGGCTTCGATCGCAAGGTCGAAGCATTCGCCGGGTGTCGCCGGCGCGACGATGGGGAGGGGCGAGTCCGAGTTGCGCCCGAACATGACCTGGAGCAGATCGGCCTGTTCGTTCTTCGTCGGCATCCCGGTCGACGGGCCGGCGCGCTGGATGTTCAGGATCACGAGCGGCAGCTCCAGCATGATCGCGAGCCCGATCATCTCCTGCTTCAGCAC
>DASYJV010000169.1:0-5641 GCA_035996105.1 Candidatus Limnocylindrales bacterium
TGCCCTCTACTTCGCGGTCGCGTTCGGGATCGGCTCCCTATGGACCGCCCTGTACGGCGTGGTCATCGACCTGGTCGGCGAGGCCCAGGGCGTCCCGCTCGTCTTCGGGCTGATGGCGGTCACGTTCGTGCTGGCCGCGCTCGCCACGCTCCCCATCCGTGCCGAGCAGCGCGCCCGGGAGAACGCGGCATTCGAGGCGACCCTCCACTGACGAGGGAGTCGACCGCGCGCCGCTGGCATACTGCCGCGGAGCCTCGCCACGGTGGCGGGGGCCATGAGGGAGCCGATGGACGCCCGGATCCTGCTCGTCGAGGATGACCCGTCGATCCGCGAGGTGACGGCGATCGGCCTGCGCAGCGCGGGCTTCGTGGTCGAGACGGCCGATGACGGCGCGGAGGGCCTGGAGCGCTTCGGCACCGAGACGTTCGACCTCGTCCTGCTCGATGTCATGTTGCCGCGGCTCGACGGGCTCGAGGTCTGCCGGGCGATCCGCCGGGTCTCGACGATCCCGGTCGTGATGCTCACCGCGCGTGCGGACACGATCGACGTCGTGGTCGGGCTCGAGGCCGGGGCCGACGACTACGTCAAGAAGCCGTTCGAGGTGCCCGAGCTGATCGCTCGCGTCCGGGCCGCGCTGCGCCGGGCCGGCCGGGGTCCCGACGAGGCCGACCGGCTCCGCCTCGGTCCGATCGAGATGGACCTCGCCGGACGGACCGTGACGCGCGACGGCCACGATCTCGCCCTCACCCGCACCGAATTCGACCTGGTCGTCGAGCTCGCCAGACACGCCGGGCAGGTGCTCAGCCGCGATGTCCTGCTCGACCGCATCTGGGGCTACGACTATCTCGGCGATTCACGCCTCGTGGATGTCGCCATCCAGCGCCTGCGCGCCAAGATCGAGACCGATCCGGCGACGCCCGAGCTCGTCCTGACCGTCCGCGGCGCGGGCTACAAGGCCGCACGCTGAAGAGGACGTTCGCGATGCGGGGGATCCGCGCGCGCCTCACCGTCACGCTGGTCGCGCTCGTCGCCTTGACCGTGGTCCTGCTGGGGGTCGGCGCGTACCTGTTCGTGGACAACAGCCTGCGTGCGCAGGCGCTCCGCGAGGCGGCCACCCAGGCGAGGTTCGATCTGTCGGTCACGATCCCGAACGCCAGGCTGCCCTCGAGCCCGAACCCCGACGACATCACGAGCAGCCGGCTGCTCGACACCTTCTTCCAGCGCGATATCGGGGTGATCTTCGACCTCGGACCGAACCGCACTGCCGTGAACGACCCGGTCCTGGTCGGCGTCCTGCCGACGCTGCCGGCCGACCTTCGCCAACGGGTCGCCAACGGCGAGCTGGCCTACGCCTGGGTCACGCTGCACGGCGAGCCGAGGCTCGTCATCGCCGGCCGCATCTCCCAGGCTGGCGCGGCGGTCTATTTCTTCCGCGACGTGAAGCCCCTCGAGGATGCGCTTTCGCAGCTCCGGCTGGCGCTCATCGTGGGCTCGCTGATCGTCGTCCTCCTGGCCTTGCTCGTCGCGCGATACATCGCGCGGGGCGTGCTCGCGCCAGTCGAGGCCGCCGGCCGTGCCGCGGAGCAGATCGAGCGTGGCGACCTTTCGGCCCGCGTGCCGGTCACCTCGGACGACGAGTTCGGGACTTGGGCGGAGCGGTTCAACCGGATGGCGGAGGCGCTGGCCGACACCATCGGGCGGCTGGAGGCGGCAGAGGCCCAGAACCGCCGTTTCGTCGCCGATGTCGCGCACGAGCTGCGGACGCCACTCGCCGCGCTGGTGGCCGAGGCATCGATCCTGCGCGTCCATCTCGACGATCTGCCCGTCGAAAGCCGCCGTGCCGCGGAGCTGCTGGTCGGCGACGTCGGCCGTCTGCGGATCCTGGTCGACGACCTCATGGAGGTGTCCCGATTCGACGCGCACGCCGAGCAGACCGCGCTCGAGCCGGTCGATCTTGCGGCGTTGGTGCGGACGGTCGCTGCGGCCCGGCTGCCCGAGGCGACCCTGGACCTGCCGAGCAGCCCGGTGGTGATCGAGACCGAGGGGCGGCGGCTCGAGCGCATCTTCGGCAACCTGCTCGACAACGCCCGCCAGCACGCGGTGGGAGCGCAGGTCGAGGTCCAGCTGACGGCCGTTCCCGAAGCGGTCGTCATCGCGGTGGCCGATCGGGGCCCGGGCGTGCCGGCTGACCGGCTCCCCCGGATCTTCGAACGCTTCTACAAGGCCGATCCGTCGCGGCATGACGGGACCAGCGGGCTCGGGCTCGCGATCGCCGCGGAGCATGCCGCGCTGCTGGGCGGCTACCTCGCGGCCGCGAACCGCGAGGGTGGCGGTCTCCGGATCGAGTTGTGGTTGCCTGTGACTGGATCGTTACTGCGCAGCGATGGCACCGCCATCGGGATCGGTCATGGTGGGACTTCGACCCACGCTACCCAGGAGAACGAGCCTTGAAGCGCATCTCACCCATCTTCCTCGCCGCCACGCTGGCCGTGAGCCTCGTCGCGTGCTCCGGCGGCAGTGGCGGTCTCGGGGCTGTCCCCACCGTGCTGCCGACCCCGTCCAGCGAGCCGACGGGGACCGACCTCGCGCCGTCGTCGGTTCCGGGGGCGAGCGCCACGACCTCGCCGTCGGAGGGCCCCGGATCGAGCGCCAGCGTCGCGCCCAGCACGGCCCCCTCCGCGGCGCCGACCGTCATCCTGCGCGTCTACTTCGTCCTGGGCGGCCAGCCCGGGAGCGAGGGCCTCGTGCCAGTCCTGCGCGAGCTGCCGCAGACCACGCTCACAGCGACGGCGTCGGTGAAGGCCCTGTTCGCCGGCCCGACGACGGCCGAGGCGGGGGACCGGACGATCGGCACCGCCATCCCGTCCGGCACGCGATTGCTCGGGCTCACGGTCAAGAACAGCATCGCCACCGTGAACGTCTCGACCGAGTTCGACTCGGGCGCGGGGATCGCCTCGATGCAGTACCGCCTGGCCCAGGTCGTCTACACGCTGACCCAGTTCTCGACGGTCAAGTCGGTGCTCTTCCAGATCGAAGGCCAGACCGTGACCGTGTTCGGCAGCGAGGGGATCGTCCTCGCCGGCCCGGTCGGTCGAACCGACTACGAGGGCCAGCTTCCGGCGATCTTCGTCGACCGGCCCGCGAACGGCGCCGCACTTGGCAACCCGGGCCGTGTCTCGGGCAGCGCCAACGTATTCGAGGCGACCTTCCGGCTCGCCGTCATCGACGCGACCGGCAAGACCCTCGTCGATCAGCAGGCCATGGCCAGCAGCGGGTCCGGCACCCGCGGGACCTTCGACCTGACCCTCAAGTACACGCTGGCGAAGGCGCAGTGGGGGATCCTGCGCGCCTACGACGCGTCAGCCAAGGACGGGTCGCCCGAGAACGTCCGCGAGTATCCCGTCTGGCTGACGCCAGGCCCCTGAGCCGGCGTCTGGCTCAGTAGCCGGCCTTGGTCGGCGCTGCTGAGGTCGAGACGGAGGGAGCTGCCGTCGTCGCGCCGCCACTCGGCGCCGAGCTCGGGCCGGGACTCGTGCCGCCCCCGGTCGGGCTGGTGCAGGCGGTCACGACGATCGCAAGACCGATGAGCGCCGTGATCACCTGGATGCGGAGCGTGCGCAGGATCGAATGCATGGGTACGTCCTCCTCGGCGGCCGCCACGGGCCGGCACCGGACGGTACGCCCGCTCGGTCGGCGCGGTTTTGGGGTCCGGATAGGTGCCCTGTCGGCCGGCTTGCGTTATCATCCGTCAGCCCTGCAAACGGGCTCCCTCGGTCGGGGCGTGGCGCAGCTTGGTAGCGCGCATCGTTCGGGACGATGAGGTCGGAGGTTCAAATCCTCTCGCCCCGACCAGCCTTACCCAGCGACGTGCGCGGTCGATCGCCGCGCGGTCGATCGCCACCGTTTCGCGGTGCTAGAGTCCACGGTAGATACCAGCGCTTGGGTGACGGGCGCGCTCCGTACTGTCAGGGCCTCCTGCCTCGGCCCTCAGCACGACGGACGGCGTCTCCCTCCTGGCGGCGACCGTGGCGGTGTGAACCCGGCCGGACAGGATGCCGAACGGAGAAGGCTTGGATCATTCGCCGGACTCGGCGTCGTGCGTGTCGCTGATCGTGGCCGTCCCCGTCGTCGGTGATCACGCGTGAGCCTGGTTCATCGACCTTCTCGCGCGCTGTGGCTCCGGGTTGGCGTTGGCGTGATCCTGAGTGTCGGTGCCTTCTCAGTGGTTGGCCCGCCCCGCGTCCTCGGCGAGGGCAGCGCCGACCTCGAGGCCAACGGCGGCAAGCGGGCGTTGACCGAGTGGCGCACCAGCCTGTACGGCAACCTCCTGCCCAGGCGAACCCTGTTCAGGATCTACGTGAATGTGGGCGAGGAGATCGCCCTGGGATCGAGCGGGGTCGGGGTCGGGTTAGGCGACATCGTCGTCTGGACCCCCGGCCAGATCACGTCGCCGTTGACCGTCGCGGTGCCTGCCCCCGCCTTCACGTGTTCGTCAGCGCAGCCTGGCCTCGGGGCGATGACGACTCGGGCACAGGAAGTGGCCGGGCCGACGCCCGCCGCGGGCGGCTACGTACCGTGCATCTACACGGCGGCCACCTCGGGTGTCTATGACGTGGCCCTCTACGGGCCACTTGGAGGCTTGAGCGATGGCGACGGGAGCGCCGGCACCATCGCCGCGCCCGTCATCGATGCCACCCAGGCCAGCGGTGTCTCGATGTGGGACATCACCGTACGCAGCATCGCGAATCCGAGCGCACCGATCAGCGGACGTGTCTTCACCGACTACCTCGCTCAGATCACCGGTGGCAACGGCGCCGGCAACCGAGTGCTGTCGACCTTGTGGGCCGTCACCAACGACGGCTTCGAGTACCGGATCGACCTGCGCGGCCTGGACCCCAACGGGTTCATCCTCTACGGCAACACGGTGGGGTTCTTGAACCCGGACGGGGTGACGCCCCTGTACCACGACCTCGTTGCGAATATCAACCCGCTTTCGGCGATCCAGGGCGGTGTCACCCTCTCACCGCCGACGGGCATCCTCTTCTTCGCTCCGCCGGCCGCCGACCTGCCTACTTCCATCGTGCCGACGCCGGTCGTGCCTACCGTGAACTCGATCGCCTTCCAGGGCACGGCGGGCGTCGTGAGTGGTGTGCCGGGAAGCGTGTTCGGCACCGGCGGCAACATCGTGTTCGACGGCAACATCGGTGGCGTCGCGCACGTGGTCATCGCGCCGAACCCGGGCGGAGGCGGGGGGTGCGCCAGCGCCGTCTTCGATCCGTCCCTCCCAACGAATCGATCGCTCGTCCGCGTCGTGGCGGCCGGCGTCCAGAACCTCCCGTGGGACGGCAACGACAACAGCGGCGCCCCGATGCCGGAGTCGTGGACGGGGAACGGCGGCTCGGGGTATTGCTTCAGTGCCACCTTGCACGCGGGTGAGTACCACTTCCCGCTGCTCGACGCGGAAAACAGCGTCCTGGGCGGTCCCACGATCACGCTGCTGAATCCGCCCGGCGGTGGCTGCCCGTTCGCGAGCTGCAGCACTGCTTTCTTTGACGACCGGGGCTACGTGACGAGCAACGGCTCCACCGTCGGCACGGTGGGCACCGTCCTGCCGGGCAACAACCCGCCCCCGCCGCCGGAC
>DASYJV010000170.1:0-4588 GCA_035996105.1 Candidatus Limnocylindrales bacterium
ACCGCCGATGCCGCCGTCCTGACCGCCATCGCGACGATCGCCTGGTTTCGCCGCTCCCGGCCGACCGGCAGGACCGTGATCCTTGCCGGCACGATGCCTCGCGGCGGCGTCGCAAGCGCGCCATCGGTCGCGACCAGGATCTGCGCGTCGCCCGACCGCGCCGCAAGCTTCGCGGCCAGCTCGAGGGCGTCTCCGAGATCGCCGTGGGTGCTGGTTGGAACGATGCCATCGAGCGCCTGCCGGACCCGCCCGAGGTCGGTCGTCTCATTGACCACGATCCGGGCGCTTCGATCGGCAGCGATCACGCTGACCTTGCCACCGGTCGGAAGGTCATGGAGGGCAGCCACGGCGGCCGCCTTGGCCACCGCCAGGCGGTTCGGCAGGACGTCCGTGGCGCCCATGCTGGCCGAGGTATCGATGACCAGGACGACATCCCGCGCGAGCCCGGCCGGTCGTTCCAGGAAGGGCCGGGCCGCCAACAGCGCGAGGATGACCACGAGGAGGAGCTGGAGCAGCAGGAGGAGACTCCGCCGCAGCTTCTGCCACGGAGCGTTGGCCTCGACATCGGCGACCAGCCGGCTCCACAGCAGGGTGGACGGGACGACCGTCTCGTCGCGCCGGAGTTTGAGCAGGTACATCCCGATGACGGCCGGGATGAACAGCAGACCGAGCAGCGCGAGCGGCGAGGTGAACGGCATGCCTATCCCAGCACTCGCCGCCGGCGGAGCTCGGTGAACATCAGCTCGGCGAGGTTCGCGTCCGACGAAAGGTCGACATAGCTCGCCCGGCGCTTGGCCGCGAGATCCGCAAAGCCGGCCTTCCAGGCTTCCAGGCGGGCCTTGTAGGCGTCGAGCGTGGCGAGGTCGACGGTCACGTCGATGCCGTCGCCCGTCTCGATGTCGACCAGGCGAAGGTCACCTTCGAGCGCGGGATCGAGTTCGTCAGGAGAGAGCACGTGGAGGACGATCAGCTCCGAGCCCGTCGCCGCGAGCTCGCGGATGACCTTGTCCGCGGCGGGGTCGAGCAGGTCGGAGATGAGGATGACGACGCCGCGGCCGTGCAGCTGGGCGCCGGCATGTCGGGCGGCGGCGACGATGTCCGTCGGGCCGTCGGCGGCTTCGATCGAGGACAGGTCGGCGAGGAGCCGGAAGACGCGTCCGGAGCCGCGCATCGAGGCCCGCCGGCGCGCCATCCGCCCGGTGAGCGCGCTGACCGCGACGCGGTCTTCGCTGGCGAGCCCGATGTACCCGAGCGCCGCCGCGGCGCGCTTGGCGAACAGGAGCTTGGTCGGATGGCCGGTCGTCATCGAAGCCGAGGCATCGATCAGGAGCGTGACCGTCACGTCCTCCTCTTCGACGAACAGCTTGACGAACAGGCGCTCGAGTCGGGCGTAGACGTTCCAGTCGAGCTGGCGAAGGTCGTCGCCGAGGGTGTAATCGCGGTAATCGGCGAACTCGACGGACTGGCCGCGCTTGATGCTCCGCCGTCCACCCTTGAGGCCGCCGCGGACCGGTGAACGCATGAGCACGAGGAGGCGCTCGAGCTGACGCAGGAATCCCTCGTCGAAGACGGTCGGATCGACCTCGTTCGGGAGGAACGCCTGGCGTCTCCCGGCAACAGGACGGTCGACGGGCGTGCCGCCGTCAGCGGTCCCGGACGTGGAGGAGCCGTCCATCGCTGTGTCGCCGCGGTCGCCGCGGCGCTACTCGACGGCCGGTGCGACGACCGTGTCGAGGATGGCGCGCACGACCGACTCGGTCGTGATCCCTTCCGCTTCACCCTCGAAGTTGAGGATGATCCGGTGTCGGAGCGAGGGGAGCGCGACCGCGCGGATGTCCTCGATTGACACGTTGAAGCGGCCATCGAGCAGGGCATAGATCTTGCCGGCAGTCACGAGCGCCTGGGCGCCGCGCGGCGATCCGCCATAGCGGACGTAGTCCCTGGCGAGTCCCGGCGCGCGAGGCTGGTCGGGATGGGTCGCGGCCAGCACGCTCACGGCATACGCCGTCACGTGCGGGGCGATGGGCACCGCCCGAGCCAGTCGCTGCATCTCGACGATCTCGGCCGCGGTGCAGACCTTGCTGGCCGTGACGGTCTCCGTGCCGGTCGTCCGATCCATGATCGCGATGAGGTCGGTCTCGGACGGGAAGGGGACCATGACCTTGAACAGGAAGCGATCCAGCTGCGCCTCGGGGAGGGGATAGGTCCCCTCCATCTCGAGCGGGTTCTGGGTCGCGAGCACGAAGAACGGCGCATCGAGCGGGAAGCGCTGGCGGGCCACCGTGACCTGGTGCTCCTGCATCGCCTCGAGCAGCGACGACTGCGTCTTCGGCGTCGCGCGGTTGATCTCGTCGGCAAGGACCAGGTTCGCGAAGATCGGTCCGGGCTGGAACCGGAAGACGCGCTGGCCACCCTCCTCGATCAGGATGTTCGTGCCAGTGATGTCGGCGGGCATCAGGTCCGGCGTGAACTGGATGCGGTTGAAGGTGCAGTCGATGACGTCGGCGATGGTCCGCACGAGCATCGTCTTGCCAAGACCGGGCACGCCCTCGAGCAGCACATGGCTGTTGGCGAGCAGCCCGGTCACGGTCTGACGAACGAGCGCCGCCTGGCCGACGATGACCCTTCCGACCTCCCGTTCGATGGCCTGGGCACGCTCGGCGAAGGCCTCGGGCGCCAGACGGGGTGTGGACTGATCGGGCGCACTGGACGCGTTCATGGTGCCTCCGGCCATCAGTGGCTTGGGTCGAGCGAGCTGAAGTAGTCGCGCACGTAGTCCTTCACCGAGAGTGGGATGTACCCGCGATCCAGCGAGGTCTGGGCGTAGTTGGCGAAGTCGGTGTAGACCTGCTGGTACGGGGTCAGCGTCCCGTTGTTGGATCCCTGTCCGGTCTGGTTGCCCTGCTGCGTCTGGCCGTTCCCCCCGGTGCCCGCCACGTACGACGGATCGCCCGGCTTCCCGAGCCGGTCAAACGGGGCGAAGATGGACGACAGGTCGGCGCCGAGCTGCGATGGTCGGTTGGGGTTGCTCGGACCGGCCGGTCGGCCGTTCCCGCCATTGCCGTTGCCGAGCGACCGCGCGTTCGATCCGCCGCCTCCGATGGCGCCCCCCTGGCCCTGGCCTTGCCCCTGCCCCTGTCCCTGACCCTGACCTTGGCCTTGGCCCTGACCCTGCCCCTGGCCTTGACCTTGGCCCTGACCCTGCCCCTGGCCTTGACCTTGGCCCTGACCAGCGCCCGGGCTCGCCTGACCCTGGCCCTGACCGGTGCCCTGGCTCTGGCCCGGACGCGGGCTGCCCTGCGCTTGCCCTTGCTGCTGGCCGGCGGTCTGCCGCCCGGCATCGGCCAGATCGCGACGAGCGTCCTGCAGCCGGGACGCGGCCCCAGCCAGGTCGCGGTTCGCGGTGACCCGCTGGTCCGCGCCGGTGAGCGCCTGGCCGAGCCGATCGAGCGCCGACTTGGCGCCCTGCGTATCCCCCTGGGCGAGCGACTGGGCCGCATTGCTCAGTGCGGTCCCCGCGGCACCATCGGCCTGCGAGGCCGTCGCCTGGAGCCCGGCCAGCTGACGAGCCAGGTCGGCTTTCTGCGCCGGTGTCATCCCGTCGAGCTTCGCGCCAAGGTCCTTCAGGTCGTCGCCGGCCTTTTTGGGATCGCCGTCCTTGTTGGCGTCGGCCTTTCCCGTCGCCGCGTTCGAGAGTGCACGACTGAGGGCCGTCAGCGAGGCCGCCCGCTGCTCATTGGCCGGGTCGATCTGGGCGCGGACGGCGGCTTCGACCGCGCCAAGCTTGGCAAGGTTCACGTCAAGACCGTTCGGCTTGTCTCGCAGCTGACGGGCCAGATCGCGGAGCTCCTTGGCGAGCTGCGTCCGCGGGTCGTTCGGGTCCAGACCCTTGGCCCCGAGCTCGTCCGCGACCCGGTCGAGCTTCTCGGCCTGGCGCGCAGCCGCCTGGCGGACCTGCTGCTGCTGGGCGATGACCGCATCCTGCGGGTTCGGGAGAAGTGTCACGGGGACCAGCAGGAATGCCGCCACCAGCGCCGCTGCCGCGGGTCGGCGCGAGAGCCGCGGCCCGAACAGGCTGGGCGGCGCGGCGCGAAGCGAGGAGAGCGCGTCTCGGCGCTGTCGGCGCACGAACCCATCGGTCTCGGCTGCCTCCCCGCCACTCGCATCCGAGCCGTCGATGGGTTCCCGGAGGTCGGGCCCCGCCGACTCCGGGAAGGCGACGGCCAGCTCGAGCGCGCTCGACACGCGGTCGCCGAGTGTGCCCTCCGAATCCAGGGCCAGCGCGGTCTCGCCGATCCCCGGGCGAGCGCGGACGCCGGCGAGGAGCAGGCCAAGCAGCCCGACGACTGGGATCGCGGCGCTCAGCGCGGGTGCCGATTCGAATGGCACGACCCGGGCGATGGTCCAGACCACCAGCTCGGCGATGACGACGGCCGCGAGTGCGATCCATCCCCGTCGGACCAGCCGCCGGATCCAGAGGCGGCGGCGATGCGGAAGCAGGCTCGATCGGAGCTGCAGGAGCGTCGGGTCGAACGGTGCCTCGAGCGTCCTGACGGGATCCGTCGGGAAGACCGGTCCGATCGGAGCC
>DASYJV010000171.1:0-6745 GCA_035996105.1 Candidatus Limnocylindrales bacterium
AGGCCGGCCTCGAGTCCAAGACGCCTGCGGAGATCGCGAGCGCCTACGAAGCGGCCTTCCACGCCGACGAGGGGCTGGTCAACATCCTGCCGGCGCACGTCTTTCCGCGGGCGACCGAGCATATCGCCGAGATGATCGGCCTGGCCGAGGCGCTCGAGGACGCCGGCTTCGCCTACGCCACGCGGGAGGGCAACGTCTACTACGAGGTCGGCCGGTTCGACGGCTATGGCCGGCTGTCCGGGAACACGCTGGACAAGCTTCGCGCGGGGCACCGCGGGCAGGTCGAACCTGACAAGCGCGATCCCGCCGATTTCGCGCTGTGGAAGGCAGCCGGCGACGGCCGGATCCTGTCGTGGCCGACCGCCCGCTGGGGCGAGGGCTTCCCGGGCTGGCACCTCGAATGCTCGGCCATGGCGCTGCGCTATCTCGGCCCGCGCTTCGACATCCACACGGGCGGGATCGACAACGTCTTCCCGCACCACGAAGACGAGATCGCGCAATCGAGCGCGATCACCGGCATGGTCCCCGCCCGGCACTGGGTCCATGGCGAATTCCTGCTGATGGACGGCAGGAAGATGGCGAAGTCGTCGGGCAACTTCCAGCGCGTGACGGAGCTCGCGGATCGGGGTCTGGATCCGCTGGCGTTCCGCTATCTCGCCCTCACCTCGCGGTACTCCCGAAAGCTGGAGTACTCGGAGCGCTCGCTCGACGCGGCCGCCGCAGCGCTCGGCTCGTTGCGCGCCGGGTTGCGGGCAGTGGGGCCGCCGCCGGCGCACGGCCCGTGGGCGGGGCCAGCCGTCCTCGAGGCCGAGACGGCCGGCGATCGGCCGGAGGGGATCGCGACCGGCGTGGCGGGTCACGGCGGTGGCGCGAGTCCATTCGAGATCGTCGACCGGGGGGATGCACCTGCGGCGCCGCTGTCCGCGACCGGCCTGACATTCCACGAACGGTTCGTCGGCGCGATCGGTGACGACCTCGACACGCCGCTCGCCCTGGCGCTCCTGCGCGAGATCCTGCGGTCGACGATCTCGGACGACGAGCGACGATGGCTGATCCTCGATGCCGACCTGGTCCTCGGTCTGGGTCTGGATCGAGTCTGGGAGGCGCCGACCGCCGGGACCGGGAACGGGGAGGTCCCGGCCGAGGTCCTGGCGGTGGTCGAGGCACGCGACGCGGCCAGGGGCGTGCGAGATTGGGCACGCGCCGATGCGCTGCGGTCGGAGCTGGCCGACCGGGGATGGGAGGTCATCGACGCGCCCGCCGGTCCGACGATCCGGCCGCTGGGCAGGTCGGACTAGGCGCGGTCGCCGACGAGGAGGTCCCGGCGCCAGCCGAAGCGGTCGATGATCCGGTAGAAGTTGCGCTTGCTCTGACGGTCGCGCTCATCGTCCGAGACGCTCATGTAGCCGCGGTGGGCGTGGCGGACCATCGGCAGATCCGGGACGCTGAGCGCTCGACGGGGCGGGCTCCCCTCCCCTTCGTCCCTGAGGACCAGGCTCCACCAGATGTCGAGGTTCCGATAGAAGCTGAACCGCTCGTCGAGCGGGCCGCGCTCGGCGTAGTCGGCGCGGCGGAACGCCTGGAGATATCCCTCGATCGCATCGACGTCGCCGGGCGCCGCTGTCTCGAACGTTCGGAGGTCTGCGGAGACGATCCCCAAGGCCCCCGCGACCGCGACGGAGGGATCATCGAGAGCGGCGATCAGCGGCGTCACGACATCCCCGTTCAGTTCGATGCTGGCATCGAGCAGGACGACGATCGAACCGGACGCCCGCCGCACACCGACGTTGAGCGCCGACGCGTGGCCGAGTCGCTCGCTGGTCCAGACGATCTCGGCTGCCGGCTCCGGGAGAGCGGCGAACTCGGTCTCGAGCGCGTCGAGCGCGGCCGCCTGTTCATCGGACGGACCGTCGGCGACGATCACGAGTGAGGTGCCCGGCGGCGCGCCGGCCCGCAGACCAGCGAGGGCTCTCGCCACGTCGCCCGGCCAGTCCGTCGCGATCAGCACGACCGTCGCCGGTCCGTCGGGCTCGATGTCGAGCCGGGATGGCACGCTCTTGCTCGACCCGTATCGGAGGCGGCCACCCTCGTCGATATCGGCAGGGGCGGCCGGGGACAGCCCGAAGTCGGTACCGCGGTCGGCGATCTTCCAGCCGGCCGCCTCGATCTCCGCGCGGAGGCGGTCCGCCTCGGCCCAATCGCCGGCGGCCCTGGCGGTGGCGCGGGCGTGCGCGGCCGCGAGAACGTCATCGGGGATCCGGCGTCGGGTCACGCGGGCAGGATAGCCCGCCCGGTCAGAGGGCTCGCTTGAGCGCCAGGATCCGAAGGTACGAGGCACGCAGGGTGGCGGTCGGGATCAGACCCGATGTGGCGTCGCTGAGGAGGTTCGTATAGACGGCACGTGACGACGCCTCGGAGCCGGTCACCAGGAGCAGGTCGGTGCCGGCCCTCGCCGCGCGGAGTGCGACGAAGTGGAGCGATAGGCCGCGGGCCTTCGCCGTGCCGTCCAGCGCGTCCGTGATCGTAGCGCCGGTGAACCCGAGCGTGTGTCTCAGGAGGGTGATCCCGACGGCGCTCGACCAGCCCGCGGCACTGGTCGCGTCGTACGCCGTATAGGTGGCATTCGACAGCATGATCAGCGGGATGTGGTGCCCGATCGCGGTGCGGTACGGAGCAAGGCCTGGAGCCAGCAAGGCGCGCGACGCGTTGATCGTCACCGCCGAGACATCCGTGTTCAGCGTCGCGTACCCGATCCCCGGGAAATGCTTCATCGTCGGGACGACGCCGGTCGACTCCAGGCCGGTGGCGAACGCATCCGCCAACGCGGCGGTCCGTCTGGCGCTGAAGGAGAAGGTGCGCAGGCCCCGGTACATGAACGAAGCGGTCGACGCCGGGACGTCGGCGACCGGGGCGAAGTCAACGTTGATACCAAGGCCACGGAGCGCGGTCCCGGTGGCGGCACCCTGGCTTCGGGCGACCGAGATCTGCGCGATGGTGCCCATCCTGGGCGGTGAGATCGTCGGGGGCGCCCAGGGGATCCGCTTGATCGGACCGCCTTCCTGGTCGACCGCGATCAGGAATCGCGGCTGGTGGCCTGCCAGCGCAGCGGACCGCAGCTTGGCGGTCATGGCCACCAGTGCGGCCCGCGTCGTGATGTTGGCGCCGAACAGGACGACGCCGCCGATCTCCCCGCGCCGGATCCGTCCGAGCAGATCCACGCTCGGGATGGTGCCTTCCATCCGGACGACCAGCTTCTGACCGACGAGTCGGGCGAGCTCCGGGGTGGCGGCGGTCACGGCGGTCGCGGCGCTCGACGGCGTCCGGATCCGGGACTCGGTCGCCAGCCGGATCTGGGTGGGCGCCAAGGGGCCCCGTCCCAGCGGGGCCCCCGGCACCACGGCGGTCGTGCTCGCGCCCTGCGCCCCACACCCGACGACGAGGGAAACCACGAGTGCGAGCCCGACGATGTTGTTCATCGTCCTGTTTGGGGCCGGCGCCGCGGGTTTCGTTCAATCGCCGATGCGAAGTAACGGACAGGTGAGCGGCCCGGGCTAGTCTCCCGGCATCCCCCGCTCCGGTTCCCGGAGAGACCGCCCGCCACGCGCCGTCCCTCACTGGGTTGTTCGCCGGGGGGTCGGCTCCGTCCTCGGGCCCGGCGATGGCGCATCGGCCGGTAGCCACAAGTTCGAGCGAAGGTCCTGCACGGGTCCTATTCCCGTTACCCACCACGCCCGTCCACCATCCGGACAAGGGAGGTTGATCATATGAAGCGTCACATCTCGGCGATCCTGTTCGCCACCGCCGCCGTCCTCGCAGCGGTCGCGCCCGCATCCGCTGCGCCTGCTCCCCACTTCGTGGCGACTACGTCGGACCCCGGGACACTGCCCCCGACGACCCAGTTCCAGCACGCCTATACCGTCACCAACGATGGGGACGCCCCGGGCGCCTTCGGTGTCTGGGAGACGTTCGGGACAGCCGTCACCGTCATCACCATCCAGTCGCCCGACTGCGCCATCTATTACGGCTCCCTCAAGGGCGGCGGCAAGGTGCAGGCCGGCGTCTACTGCAAGGGGCCGATCCTCAACCCCGGGCAGTCGGTCACCTATCGCTCGACCCTCAAGACGAAATTCGGCTCGGCGTGCGCCAACATCTCGGTCAACAACCGCTCGGTCCAGAGTGGCCGCTGGTGCGTCACCGTCGTCTGACCCGGGACTCGCCGCTGACCAGCAGACCCGGCCGGTGACCACCGAGCCGGGTCTTCGCGTTCGCAGGGTGTGGCGCCCCCGGACGGACTCGAACCGCCGACGCAGGCCTTAGGACGGCCTCGCTCTGTCCACTGAGCTACGGGGGCGCGGCGGTCATCGTACCGCGCCGGCCTTGGCTGCCCGGCGATTCGTCGACCCTCGCCTACAATCGCGGCGAGATGCACGCCGCTCCCCTCCCCGACCTCGTCCTCTACGGGCGCACCGGCTGTCACCTGTGCGATGAGGCGCGGATCCTCATCGCGGCGCTCCTCGATGAGCGCGCCGCCGCGGGACGCCGGGTCCCGACCCTCGTCGAGCGCGACATCGATTCCGATCCTGACTGGCAGCGAGCTTATTTCGCGTCGATCCCGGTGGTCGAGCTCGGCGATCAACGGATCGAGCTCGCAACGAGCTCGGCCAGGCTCCGCCGTCTCCTGACCGACGTCCTCGACGCCTGATCGGGCGATGGCCGGCACCGACCTTTCGATCCTCGTCGCCCTCGCCGCGGGCGTCATCAGCTTCCTCTCACCCTGTGTGCTGCCACTCGTGCCCGCGTACCTCGGCCAATTGACTGCGATCGCGGTGGCCGGCTCGACCGACGGCGGGCGACCGTCGCGCTGGCTGGCGATGCGACACGCGCTCGCCTTCGTCGCCGGGTTCGGTGGCGTCTTCACGCTCCTCGGCATCGCGGGCACCTTCGCCGCCGGCCCACTGGTCGATTACCTGCCGGCGCTCAGGACGATCGGTGGTGTCGTCCTCATCGTGCTCGGGCTCGACCTCGCCGGTCTGTTGAGCGTGCCGGGACTCCAGCGAACCTGGCGCCCGCTCGACGCCGGTGCCGCCGCGTCGCTCGCGACCGCCACCGGGTCCACCGCATTCGGGAGCGGGAGCGCCCCGCGGAGTCTCGGTGACCGCCTCGGCGGACACGTCGTCAGCGCTCGGGGCGGGTGGCTCGCCTCGCTCGGCCTCGGCGCCATCTTCGCCATCGGCTGGAGTCCCTGTATCGGCATCATCCTCGGCGGCATCCTGACCATGGCGGCGACGTCGGGCACGGTCCTGCAGGGGACGCTTCTCCTCGTCGCGTACACCATCGGGCTCGGCGCCCCGTTCCTGATCATCGCCGCGGTCTACGACCGGGCGCCCCGGGTCATGGCGCCGCTCGTCCGTCACGGCCGCGCGGTCTCCCTGGTGGGCGGCCTGCTGGTCGTTGCCATCGGCGTGGCGATGGTCTTCGACTGGCTGGCGCTGCTGCCGCGCTACTTCAACTTCAACACCGCGATCTGATGACCGAGCGACCGGGGTTCACCCACAAGCGCGAGCGACATGGGGTCATCGGGCCGTTCAGCGGACGCCAGCTCGTGCTCGCCTTCGCGCTGGTGGTCGCGGCCGTGGTGGTGCTCGTCGGGGTGACCACGCCCCTCGGGACGACCGGGACCGGGCCCGGTTCGGTCAACCCGCGCCCGACCGCCTACATCCTGTCGGCGCCGCCGCCGGTCGGTCTCAAGGTCGGCGCCAGCGCACCCGAGTTCTCGGTGGTCAACGACGATGGGTCCACCTACCAGCTGGCCGATCTGACCGGCAAGCCGATCCGGCTGGCCGATCTTCGGGGCAAGGCCGTCTGGGTCAACTTCTGGACGACGTGGTGCCCGCCGTGTCAGTCGGAGGTCCCGATCCTGCGCGACCTTGCCGAGCGCTACAAGAGCCGCGGCCTGGTCGTGGTCGCGATCAGCGTCCAGGAGACCTCGGCGGCCGACGTGGCGACGTACGCGTCGCGCTACCAGCTCGGCTACACCATCGGCTTCGACGCCTCGGGCAAGATCTTCCATGCCTACAAGGCGTACGGCCTGCCGACCCAGATCTTCATCGACCCCAACGGGATCATCGCGGCGATCGTCGGTGCCCCGCTCGACGAAGCCGGGGCGACCGGGCGGATCGAGGCGATCCTGCCGGTCGCTGCCGCACCGTGACCGGCTGACCTAGTCCGCCTCGAACCGGAAGCGGTCCCGATCTCGCACGAGCCGTCCGATCGGTCGAGTCGCCTCGTGTGACAGGACCACGATCCAGTCCTCCTCGACCGCCTGCGTGAACAGCTCGATCTTGCGGGTGACCGAATCGAGCGGAAAATCGTCGAAAGCGGTGACCCAGCGCGGATTGGCGGCCCATGGGCGCATGAGCAGGTCCCCGAAGAACGCGAGCGTGCGCCCGCCCTCCCCGCCGCGAACGACCACCGCCTGGTGCCCGGTCGAGTGACCGCCGGTCGGTACGACCGTGACCCCCGGCATGACCTCGTGTTCGCCGTCAGCCCAGCCCTGCTTGCCCCAGGTCTCGACGAGCCGGAGCTCCGGCTGCACGTATGACGCCACGAGCCGCGGGTTGTCGCCCAGTGCGACCTCCCATTCGGCCTTTTGGGCGACGATCCTGGCGTGCGGAAACGTCCGCGAGCCGTCCGCGCGGAGGAGCCCGCCGGCGTGATCGAAGTGGAGATGGCTCATGGCCACGAC